>NZ_JBFUGK010000038.1:0-58152 GCF_056402935.1 Polaromonas sp. P3_B1 | reverse complement strand
TCCCCATCCCATCCACCACTTCCTGGAGAACCCCATGGCCCAATACACCATCGCCGTCGTCGTCGGCAGCATACGCAAGGACTCATTCAATAAAAAGCTCGCGAGGGCGTTGGAAAAATTATTCCCCGCGGACTTCAGTTTCACCCACGTGCGCATCGACGACCTGCCGCTCTACAACCAGGACGATGACGGCAATCCGGCGGCCGAGGTGACCCGGCTCAAGGGTGAGATCAAGGCCGCGCAGGGCCTGCTGTTCGTTACGCCCGAATACAACCGCTCAATTCCCGGGGTGCTCAAGAACGCCATTGACCATGCTTCGCGGCCTTACGGCCAGAGCGTGTGGGACGGCAAACCGGCTGGGGTGATAGGCGCTTCGGTCGGGGCCATCGGAACGGCGCTGTCGCAGCAGCATCTGCGCAACATCCTGGCTTACCTGAATGTGCCTACACTGGGGCAGCCGGAAGCCTTTATCCATAACAAGGAGGGGCTTTATGAGGCTGATGGCAGCCTTGGGGAGGGGAGTCGGAAGTTTTTGCAAGGGTGGGTGGATGCATATGTGGCTTGGGTTAAGAAGCACGCCTAATTGGTTTGGCCGGTCTTGCTCCGGCCTTTGCGCTTCGATTTTCCCTTCTAAGTTCTGCTGGCCGGGGTTGCCCGRCAGCAAGTAACTTTCTTTTGCTTCGCCAAAAGAAAGTCACCAAAGAAAAGGCGACCCCTGGTTGCTGCGTCCCTCCGCTTCGCTGCGGGCAACCTGCGGTGCTCGGTTCAGGCGGGGTCTCGCTAAACTCGCCTTCGGCTCAGACAACGCGATCCCTCATCCGCCTGAACCTGCGCTCCTCGGCGCATCCACAAGGGGTGGGGACAGAAATACCTCACAGCCGAATACCAATACCGAACCTTCTTGCTCCCTCTCCCTCTGGGAGAGGGTTGGGGCTGAGCGCTGCGGCTCCAGATGCGCCTGCGCGCATCTGGACAGCGCGAAGAAGCCCAGGCTCAGCCTGGGCTGCGGTCTGCAAGACAGGGCTGGCGGCCTTGGCGTTGGTAACTGCAGGTAGACCACTGCCGTCAGAACGGCGTATCACCCTCAATCGTGGTGCGGTAGAGCTTGCGGCGCAGGTGGTCGGGGGTGCCTGCTGCCAGGTGGGTGACGGACCGGTTGTCCCAGAACACCATGTCGTGCGGCTGCCATTGGTGGCGGTAGATGAGTTCGGCGCGGGAGGTGTGCGCGAACAGTTCGCGTAGCAGCGCGGTGCTTTCATCCTCGGGTATGTCGAGGATGCGGGTGGTGAAATGTTCGCTGACGAACAGCGCCTTGCGGCCGTTCTCGGGGTGGGTGCGGACCACGGGGTGGACTACCGGTTTGACTTCTTCAACCTGTTCCTGCGTGAGCTTGGGCCGCCAGGGGTTGCGGCTGCGCAGTTCTTCGTATTTGGCGAGGTAGGTGTGTTCTGCGCGCAGGCCCTGCACGGCGGTCTTGAGTGCGTCGGGCAGGGTGTCCCAGGCGGTGTGCTGGTTGGCGAACAGGGTGTCGCCGCCTTCCTCGGGCAGCTCTTGTGCGTGCAGCAGCGAGCCCAGGCTGGGTTTGTCTTTGTAGGAGAGGTCGGAGTGCCAGAAATGGCCGGCGTCGCCCAGGCCTATGGGCTCGCCGTTTTCCTTGATGTTGGAGACGATCAGGATTTCCGGGTGGTTCCGCAGCTGGAAGTTTTTCAGCACGTGGATCTGCAGCGGGCCGAAGCGGCGGCTGAAATCGACATGTTGCTGCGGCGTGATGCGCTGGTCGCGGAACACTAGTACATGGTGGTCCAGGTGCGCGCGGTGGATGCGGCTGAAATCGGCGGTGCTGAGCGGTTTCGAAAGATCCATGCCCAGCACTTCGGCGCCCAGCGGGGCATCAAATGGCCGGATCTCGATGGAGGAAGGGGTATGCCCCGTGGTTGCTTCCGCATTCGTGCGGTCGTCCGGAGCCGAAATTGCTGTCATCTTCACCTTTCTCTGCTGTTCTGCTGTATCCGGCTGACCGGTCAGCCGAAGATTGTAGGGGCGCCGCGGCTCACAGGGAACGACCTATTTGTCGTTTGCTAATTGCTTTTAAGTCTTTTTGGCGGGCTGGGGAGCGCCGGCTATTGCGCTGATCCACTCACGCGCAATGCCTTCACCACCAGTGAAAAAGCGGGTGAAGGCTGGCGCCTGCTGGGATAGTAGAGGTGGTAGCCGGAAAACTTCGGGCACCAGTCCTGCAGCACGCGCACCAGCCGCCCGGCTTCGATGTGTGCCATCAGTTCATCTTCCGGCAGCAAGGCGATGCCCAACCCTGCCAGTGCCGCGTCGGCTTGCGGCAGTGTCGTGTTGAAGATCAGCGGGCCATCCACACGGACATTGACCTGCCGGCCACGGCGTTCAAAGTCCCAGACATACAAGCCGCCGGAAGTCGGCATTCGTTGGTTGATGCATTGGTGCGCGGTGAGGTCGTGTGGCGTTTTGGGATTGGGGTGTGCCGCAAAATAGCCGGGCGAAGCTGCGACCGCCATGCGCAGCGGCGGGCCGATGGGAACGGCAATCATGTCTTTGTCGATGGTGTTTCCGAGGCGTACACCGGCATCGAAACGGTCGGCCACGATGTCCCGAAACCCATAGTTCACGTCGAACTCCAGCTTGATGTCCGGGTAGTCGCGGAGCAGCGGTGCGAGCCTGGGCAGCAGGGTGCTTTGCAGAACATGGTCGCCGCAGGTGATGCGCACCGTGCCTGCGGGCTTGTCGCGCAGATCGGTCAATGCGTCTAGTTCCGCCTCAATCTCGTCGAAGCGATGGCCGATGGCTTTCATCAGCCGCTCGCCAGCCGAGGTCGGCGCAACGCTGCGCGTGGTGCGTGTGAGCAGCCGGATCTTCAAGCCTTCTTCCAGCCCGCTGATGGCCTGGCTCAGCGCGGAGGGCGTTACGCCCAGCGTACCGGCGGCGCGGGTGAAGCTGCCTTGTCGCGCCACGGTGACGAAGGCCAGAAGGTCGTTGAGATTGCGTCGCGGCATTTTTTTGCTCCCTGTGCAGTTTTCGATTGGTTTGAAATACTAACAAATCCATTAAGCATTTGTTACCTAGTCAATATGAAGGCTGATCGCCAAACTACACAGCATCAACTTCAATCAAAGGAACATGGCTATGAAAACAAATTTCGAAAACGCAAGTTTCCCCCTGGACGAACTGCCCTGCGACGCATCCGGTCGCCGTGAATTTTTGAAAATGGCGGGGACAGGCATGGCCGCGGCCGGCATGCTCTCGGCCGTTGGCGGCGGCGCCTTTGCTGCCGACGCGCAAACCAACCCAGGCAGGCCCGCCGGCGCCGATAATTTTTACCGAAGCGACAAGGTGACCATGCAGCCGGTGACCTTCAAGAACCAGTACCAGATGACCGTCGCGGGGAATCTTTTCATTCCCCGGACGCTTGACCGGAAAAAGCGCAACCCGGCACTCGTTGTCGGCCACCCCATGGGCGCGGTGAAGGAGCAAAGCGCGAACCTGTATGCCACCAAGATGGCGGAGCAGGGCTTTGTGGCCATGTCCCTGGATCTCGCTTTCTGGGGCGGCAGCGACGGCCGGCCTCGCAATGCTGTTGCGCCGGACCTTTACGCCGAGAACTTCAGCGCGGCGGTGGATTACCTCGGCAGCCAGGCCTTCGTGGACCGGCAGCGGATCGGTGCCATCGGCATTTGCGGCAGCGGCAGCTTTGTCATCAGCGCGGCGAAGATCGACCCGCGGATGAAAGCCATCGCCACGGTGAGCATGTATGACATGGGCGCGGCCAATCGCGACGCGCTCAATCATTCGCAGACGCTGGAGCAGCGCAAGCAGATCATTGCAGCGGCAGCCGAACAGCGCCAGGCGGAATTCAACGGCGCCGCAATCCAGTACACCGGCGGCACTGTCCATCAGCTGATGGCGGACACGCACCCCATCCAGCGCGAGTTTTACGACTTCTACCGCACGCCCCGGGGCGAATACACGCCAAAGGGCGGATCGCCGAGAACCACCACTCACCCGACCCTGAGCAGCAACGTCAAGTTCATGAACTTTTATCCCTTCAATGACATCGAGACGATCTCTCCTCGCCCCATGTTGTTCATCACCGGCGACCAGGCGCACTCGAAAGAGTTCAGCGAAGATGCCTACAAGCGGGCCGCTGAACCGAAGGAGCTGTTTATCGTTCCGGGTGCCGGCCATGTGGACCTGTATGACCGCGTGACGCTGATTCCGTGGGACAAGCTGACGGCCTTTTTTGGCAAGCATCTCGCTCAGGCGGGCGCCTGATGCACAAGCGGCGGTTTTGCGCCTTGCTGGTTCTTCCACTGCTTTGTGCGAGTACCCTGGCGGCTGCGGGCGGTGATACCCGGGCAGCCTCCCAGCCACAATCCGACCCGGCACCGCGCAGAAAGGCCTCCGTTATGAAAATCCGGATGAGCGTGGATGGCATCGTCATTGCGACGGCAACGCTCGAGAACCACGACAGCGCCCGGCAATTTGCGGCGCTGCTTCCGCTAAGCCTCGTTTTGAAAGACTACGCGGCCACGGAGAAAGTCGCCGACTTGCCAGCTGCGCTGCCAACAAAAGGCGCGACCGCGGGATACAAGCCTTCCACCGGCGACATCGCTTATTACGCACCGTGGGGCAATCTCGCGATCTATTACAAGGACTTCGATTTTTCAGACGGCCTTGTCCGCCTCGGGCGGCTTGATTCAGGGCTGGACGTCCTGCGGCGCCCCGGTCCTTTAGCGGTGAGGGTCGAGCTGGCTGCTCCATGAGCCTGCCTCAGCGGTTTCGCCGGGCAGCAAGCAATGCTGCCGGTGAAACAAAAAAGCCCGCGATTGCGGGCTTTTTCCTGGGCGGCTGCGCTTGGCTTCGCGCGCCGGGTCAGGCAGCCAGGGCGGCCTTTTCCTGGTTGGCGGCGGGCGCTTGCGTGTGCGTCACGATTTCAATCTGCGCGGCGGCCAAAGCCGCGGCCTTGGCGGCTTCGCCCATGGCCAGGCCTTCGGCGCGCACAAAACGCACATCGGTGATGCCGAAGAAACCGAACACCACTTTCAGGTAGCTCTCCTGGTGTTCCAGGGCCGTCATGGCTTCGCTGGTCGAATACACGCCGCCACGGGCCGAGGCCACGATCACGGTCTTGCCGCCGGCCAGGCCGACCGGGCCTTTTTCGGTGTACTTGAAGGTACGGCCGACTTGGGCAACGCGGTCAATCCAGGCCTTGAGTTGGCTGGGAATGGCGAAGTTGTACAGCGGGGCGCCCACCACGATCACGTCGGCTGCCAGGAATTGCGTCACCAGCGCTTCGGACACGGCGTTTTCGCGCTTCTGCGCATCGCTCAGCTCGGAGCCGGCGGGCATGCGGAAGCCCAGCGATTCGGCCGAGAGGTGGGATGGCGTGTCGGCGGCCAGATCCAGGTAGCTGACTTCGGTGCCGGGGTGGCCAGCGCGCCAGGAGGCCACGATCTGGGCGGTGAGCTGGCGGGAAACCGAGTTGCCGCCCAGGATGCTGGAGTCGATGTGAAGAAGCTTGGTCATGATGGGATTCCTTGATGAAAGAGTTGTTGAGGTTGTTGAATCAGGTTTTCAGGCCGTATTCACCTTGAATCGCAGCCATGGATAGATTGTGCGGATGAGTCGATTGATTGATAAGTCGGTAAAATTGCGATAGATCGTCCTGTTATTGGGACAATCAATTGAAAACGAGGGCCAAATCCGGTCGCGATGAAAGGACGGTTTCTGATGCAAGACCTCAATGACATGCTGTATTTCGCCGAGGTGGTGGAGCGGGGCGGTTTTGCCGCGGCCGGGCGCGCGCTGGGCTTGCCCAAGTCACGCTTGTCGCGCCGCGTGGCGGAACTGGAGTCCAGGCTGGGCGTGCGGCTTTTGCAGCGCACCACGCGCAAGCTCTCGCTGACGGAGGTTGGTGAAATCTATTTGCGCCACTGCGGCGCCATGCGCGACGAGGCCCTGGCGGCTTCCGAAGCCGTGGCGCAAATGCAGGTCGAGCCGCGCGGCACCCTGCGCATCACCTGCCCGGTGACGCTGGCGCAGGGCTCGGTGGGCTACCTGGTGCCGCGCTATATGGAGATGTTCCCCCAGGTGCGCATAGACATGCGCGTGACCAACCGCGTGATCGACCTGGTGGAGGAGGGCATAGACATCGCGCTGCGCGTGCGCCCCACGCTGGAAGACAGCGGCAGCCTGGTGATCAAGAACCTGGGCTCCAGCGGCGGCCAGCTGCTGGCCAGCCCGGCCCTGTTGCAGCGCCAGGGCCGGCCCGAAAAGCCCGAGGACCTGCTCAAGCTGGACACCATCGCCATGTCCTGGGCCGACGGGCGCTCGTCCTGGCGGCTGATTGGGCCTGGCGGCAAGGAGTTCGTGCTGCAGCACCAGCCGCGCTATGTCGCCGACGACCTGCAGACCTTGAAGCTCGCCGCACTGGCCGGCACCGGCATGACTTTTTTACCCGACTCCATGAGTGTGGCCGAGCGCCAGGCCCAGTTGCTGGTGCCGGTGCTGCCGGGTTGGGCGCTGCCCGCCGGTGTGGCGCATGCCGTGTTCACCTCCCGGCGTGGGCAGGTGCCGGCGGTGAGGAGTTTTCTGGATTTCCTTGGGGAGAGGATGAGGGGGGATGGGTTGGTTTGAGGTTTTGGCCGGGTCTTGCTTCGGCCTCGCGCGCTGTCCCTCTCTTACCTCTGTTTCTTCTTCTACCTCTTCTAAGGGTAGCTGGCCGGGGGTTGCCCGGCGGCAACTCACTTTTCTTTTGCTTCGCCAAAAGAAAAGTAAGCAAAAGAAAAGGCGACCCTGGTTCCTGCGTCCCCTGCGCTTCGCTCCGGGGCAACCTGCGGTGCTCGGTCCAGACGGGGTCAAAAACAACTCGCTTCGCTCAGACACGTTTTTGCCCTTATCCGTCTGGACCTGCGCTCCTCGGCGCATACACAAGGGGCCCGACTACCAACAGCCAACAGCCGAAGACAGAATCCCGAATACCTGAAACCACAAGGACACGCCATGGCGTGTCCTTGTTTGTATTTGTCTTCTTTGTCTTCTGTCTCCGTTCCCGATTGCCCCGTCCTGGCTGGGCCGAGGAGCGCAGAGACAAGCGGATCAGGGCAAAAACGTGTCTGAGCGTAGCGWGTTGTTTTTGACCCCGCTTGGCTCGAGCACCGCAGGTTGCCCGAAGCGAAGCGTAGGGACCCAGACTGCGGGTCGCCTTTCTTTTGGGTACTTTTCTTTGGCGAAGCAAAGAAAAGTGCCTCGCCCGCCGGGGCGAGACCCGGCCAGCCGCCTCAGCAAGAAGCCAGCTGTTAAAACAATCAAACAACAAACCTTATGCGGAAATCCAGATAAATTAAGAGCAATATATTCTTTTGCGTTTTAACGCTTGCTCCCCACAATGCTTTGATCAAGCAACTCAAGGAGCAACCATGGCCACTCTCAGACTCGGCGACACCGCCCCCGACTTCACGCAAGACTCCACCGCGGGCAAGATTTCCTTTCATGAATGGGCCGGTGATTCCTGGGTGGTGCTGTTCTCGCACCCCGCCGACTTCACGCCCGTCTGCACCACCGAACTCGGCAAGACTGCCGCGCTGAGCGGTGAATTCGCCAAGCGCAACGTCAAACCCATTGCCATCAGCGTGGATCCGCTGGAGTCCCATGGCAAGTGGGTCAACGACATCAACGAGACGCAGAACACCACGGTGAACTTCCCCATCCTGGCTGATGCCGACCGCAAGGTGGCCAACCTGTACGACATGATCCACCCGAACGCCCTGAGCACCGGCCCCACGGCGACGGTGCGCAGTGTGTTCATCATTGACCCGAAGAAGGCGATACGCACCACCTTCACCTATCCCGCCAGCACGGGCCGCAACTTCGACGAAATCCTGCGCGTCATCGACTCGCTGCAGCTGACCGACGGCTACAAAGTGGCCACGCCGGTGAATTGGAAGGACGGCGACGACGTGATCATCGTGCCCAGCCTGCAGGACCCGGCCGAGATTGCCCAGCGTTTCCCCAAGGGTTTCAAGGCCATCAAGCCTTACCTGCGCGTCACGCCGCAGCCGAACAAGTAAGCAGACGGGTTCACGCAGCGTGCGTTTCATCATCGTTCCCGGCTGGCGCGACTCCGGTCCCGGCCACTGGCAAAGCCTGTGGGCCGAGCGCCTGGGCAATGCGGTGCGCGTGCGCCAGGACGACTGGATCACGCCATCGCGCAAGGCCTGGGTCGCGTCGCTGGCCAACACCATCCTGCTGCAGGACGAGCCGGTGGTGGTCGTTGCGCACAGCCTGGGTTGCATTGCGACGGCGCATTTGCCGCCTGAGGCGGCCGAGCGCATACAGGGTGCCTTGCTGGTCGCGCCTGCCGATCCGGAGCGCCGCGCGGTGCTGAGCGATTTCGCGCCTGTGCCCCACCAGAAGCTGCCTTACCGCAGCGTGCTGGTGGCCAGCAGCAACGACCCTTTCTGCCCCGTGCGCCTGGCGGGCGCCTATGCCCGCGCCTGGGGCAGCGAGTTTGTGCGCATGCAGGATGCCGGCCACATCAACATTGAATCGGGCCACGGCGAATGGCCGTTGGGCATCGCGCTGCTGCAATCGCTGGCGGGGGATGCGTCCCTCACGGCCAGCCGCCTTGATTTTTCCTCTTCGCAGACTTCTTCCTCTTCTTCTTTCGGTTCCCTGGAAACGGCATGACTTTCTCGCAACTCAAAATCGCTCTTGCTACCCTGGCTTTGGCAACGAGCGGTATCACTTCGGCACAGGCGCAAACCCTGCTCAACGGCTCTTATGACGTGGCGCGCGAGTTCTACAAAGACTACAACGCGGCCTTTATCGCCCACTACAAAAAGACCACCGGCAAGGACGTGAAGGTGGACCAGTCGCATGCGGGCTCCAGCGCCGTCGCGCGTTCGGTGGCGGACGGCCTGGACGCCGACGTGGTCACCATGAACACCTCGACCGATGTGGAGTTTTTGGCCAACGCCGGCGTGGTCGCCAAGGACKGGGCGAAGAAATTTCCGGACAACGCATCGCCCACCACCTCGACCATGCTGTTCCTGGTGCGCAACGGCAACCCCAAGGGCATCAAGGACTGGGACGACCTCATCAAGCCCGGCATCCAGGTCGTGGTGGTGAACCCCAAGACCGGCGGCAACGGCCGCTACGCCTACCTCGCGGCCTGGGGTTATGCCAAGAAGAAGGGCGCGAGCGACGCGCAGGCCGCCGAGTTCGTCGGCAAGCTCTACAAAAACGTGCCGGTGCTGGGCAAGGGCGGGCGCGATGCGACCACCGTCTTCCTGCAGCGCAATATCGGCGACGTGTTGATCACCTTCGAGTCCGAAGTGCTGTCGGTGAACCGGGAGTTCGGTGAAGGCAAGGTGGACGCGGTTTACCCGTCCATCAGCATCCTGGCGGAAAACCCGGTGGCGGTGGTGGAGCGCACCGTCGCCAAGAAGGGCACGGCGGACCTGGCCAAGGCCTACCTCAATTACCTCTATTCGGAAGAAGGCCAGGAGATCGCCGCGCGCCATGCGCTGCGTCCGCGCTCGCAGGCCGTGCTCAGGAAATACGCGAGCACCTTCAAGCCGCTGCAGCTGTTCACGGTGCAGGACGTCTTCGGCAGCCTCGGTGAAGCGCAAAAAGTGCACTTCAACGACGGCGGGCAGTTCGACAAGCTCTATACCGTTAAATAAGCCAAGCCATGACTGCCTTGTCTTCTGTGGCGCCGCCTTCCGCGGTGGCGCCGGGAACCCCTGCGGGTAGCAAAAGAGCCGCCAGGCGCGTGCTGCCCGGCTTTCGGCTGACGCTGGGTTACACGGTCCTGTATCTCAGCCTGATCGTGCTGATCCCGATCTCGGCGCTGTTCTTCAAGACCTTCACGATGAGCTGGGAGCAGTTCGTCACCGCGGTGACCTCGCCGCGCGTGCTGGCTTCCTACCGGCTGACCTTCGGTGCCTCGCTGATCGCCGCGCTGGTGAACCTGGTCTTTGGCCTGCTGCTGGCCTGGGTGCTGGTTCGCTACAAGTTCGCGGGCAAAAAAATTGTCGATGCGCTGGTCGACTTGCCTTTCGCGCTGCCCACGGCCGTGGCCGGTATTTCGCTGACGGCCTTGCTGGCCGGCAACGGCTGGATAGGCCAGTACCTGGAGCCCATGGGTATCAAGCTGGCCTTCACGCCGGCCGGCGTGGTGATCGCGCTGATCTTTATCGGCCTGCCGTTTGTGGTGCGCACGGTGCAGCCCGTGCTGGAAGACGCCGAGAAAGAGCTTGAAGAAGCCGCAACCTCGCTGGGCGCCACGCGCCTGCAAATCTTCACCAAAGTGATATTGCCGCACATCACGCCGGCCTTGCTGACCGGCTTTGCCATGGCCTTCGCGCGGGCGATCGGCGAATACGGCTCGGTCATCTTTATCGCCGGCAACATGCCCATGATTTCCGAGATCACGCCGCTCATCATCATCGGCAAGCTCGAGCAGTACGACTATGCCGGCGCCACCGCCGTGGCCGTGGTGATGCTGCTGGTGTCCTTTGTGCTGCTGCTGGTGATCAACGGCCTGCAGGCCTGGCAGCGCCGTAACGCAGGGGCCCCCGCATGAGCGCCGTGTCGTCCCCCATCAACCGCCGCGTCAGCGCCGGCACCACCGAGGCGCCCTGGGTCCGCTACACACTGACCACCGTGGCGCTGCTGTTTGTGCTGCTGTTCCTGGTGCTGCCGCTGGCGGCCGTGTTCACCGAGGCTTTGCGCAAGGGCTTTGGCGCTTACCTGGCCGCGCTGCGCGAGCCCGATGCCTGGTCGGCCATCCAGCTGACCTTGATCGCCGCCGTGATTGCCGTGCCGCTGAACCTGGTGTTCGGCGTGGCCGCCGCCTGGGCGATTGCCAAGTACGAGTTCCGCGGCAAGTCGGTGCTGACGACGCTGGTGGACCTGCCGTTTTCGGTGTCGCCCGTGGTGGCCGGCCTGATTTATGTGCTGATCTTCGGCGCCCAGGGCTGGTTTGGGCCCTGGCTGCTGGCACATGACATCAAGATCATTTTTGCCGTGCCCGGCATTGTGCTGGCGACCGTGTTCGTGACCTTTCCTTTCATCGCGCGCGAGCTGATCCCGCTGATGCAGGCGCAAGGCAATGACGAGGAGCAGGCCGCCATCGTGCTGGGTGCGACCGGCTGGCAAACCTTCTGGCATGTCACCTTGCCCAATATCAAATGGGGCCTGATCTACGGTGTCATCTTGTGCAATGCGCGGGCCATGGGCGAGTTCGGCGCGGTGTCGGTGGTATCCGGCCACATCCGCGGGCAGACCAACACGCTGCCGCTGCACGTCGAAATCCTCTACAACGAATACCAGTCGGTGGCCGCCTTCGCCGTGGCGTCGCTGCTGGCCATCCTGGCGCTGGTCACGCTGGCCATCAAGTCGGTGGCCGAATGGCGCCACGAAGCCGACATGAAAGCCGCGGCGGACTTGCCGCCCGAGCGCCCCGTTTTATCCCCTCTCCCTCAGGGAGAGGGCTAGGGTGAGGGCGGCTCCCGATTTGCAGCCGCCGGCCCTCACCCTAACCCTCTCCCAGGGGGAGAGGGAAGAAGAAAAATGCCCAACCTGCTCTTCGCTGTGGGGAGGGAGAAAGAGAGAAAGATATGAGCATGGAAATTCGCAACGTCAGCAAACAGTTTGGCGACTTCCAGGCACTCGGCGACGTGAGCCTGGACATTGAATCGGGCGAGCTGGTCGCTTTGCTGGGCCCCTCGGGCTGCGGCAAGACCACCTTGCTGCGCATCATCGCCGGCCTGGAAACCGCCGACCGCGGCAGCATTCTTTTTAGCGGCGAAGACACGACTGACGTGCATGTGCGCGAGCGCCAGGTCGGTTTTGTGTTCCAGCACTATGCGCTGTTCCGCCACATGACGGTGTTCGAGAACGTGGCCTTCGGCCTGCGCGTCAAGCCGCGCGGCGTGAGGCCCAGCGAGGCGCAGATCAAGGAAAAAGTGCATTCGCTGCTGAACCTCGTGCAGCTCGACTGGCTGGCCGACCGCTTTCCCTCGCAGCTGTCGGGCGGGCAGCGCCAGCGCATCGCTCTGGCGCGCGCGCTGGCGGTGGAGCCCAAGGTGCTGCTGCTCGACGAGCCCTTCGGCGCGCTCGATGCCAAGGTGCGCAAGGAGCTGCGCCGCTGGCTGCGCCGCCTGCACGACGACCTGCACGTGACCAGTATTTTTGTGACGCACGACCAGGAAGAGGCGCTGGAAGTGGCCGACCGCGTGGTACTGATGAACCAGGGCAAGATCGAGCAGATCGGCTCGCCGCAGCAGGTCTGGGATCACCCGGCCAGCCCCTTCGTCTACGGTTTCCTCGGCGACGTCAACCTGTTCCATGGCCGTGCCCATGAAGGCGAAGTTCAGCTCGAAGGTCTGCGCCTCAATTCACCGGAGCATGCCGGCGCGCAGGACGCCAAGGCCTTTGCCTATGTGCGCCCGCACGACCTGGACGTGCAGCGCTACGCACCCGGCGCCGAGGGCATCGTCGCCCACCTGGAGCGCGCCATCGTCATCGGCCCCATCGCGCGGCTGGAACTGATTCCCGCCGAAGGCTACGAGCAAAAAGGCAATGTCCCGGGCGACGCCATCATCGAAGCCCAGATGCCCTCGCAGCAATTTGCCGACATGGGCTTGCGCGAAGGCGACATGCTGGTGGTCACGCCGCGCAAGGCGAGGGTGTTTGTGGAGGGCTAGTTGCGGGTGCGTGCAGGCAGCTGCTTATGCAGGTCGAATCCTGTCCGGCTTCAACCAATATGCTGCTGCAAACCTTCGACCAATGCGTCGAAGGTGACACGGCAACGCGGGCTGTGGCGCAGGTCTTCGTGCATGGTCAGCCAGGTTTCGAGCTTGAAGGACAACTCGCCAGGCAGCACCCGCACCAGGGCGGGGTCACGCGCCGCCAGCGCTGACTGGCACACGCCAATGCCGGCGCCGGCACGTATCAATGCCAGTTGCGCGAGGTCGCTGTCGGTGCGCGTGGCAAATGCCGCCCGCTTCCATGCGGGCAAGGCTTTGCGCGCCGAACGCAGAAAGGGTGTCTCCTCGTCAAACCCGATCAGCGCATGCTGCGCCAGGTCCGCTGACGACTGTGGTGTGCCACGCGCGTCCAGGTAATCGCGGCGCGCATAGAGACCCAGTTCCACTTCGCCCACGCGGYGAGCGATCAGCAGGTCCTGCTTGGGCTGTGTCATGCGCACGGCAATGTCGGCTTCGCGTTGCAGCAGGTCCTGCACGCGGTTGGTCAGCACCAGTTCGATGGTCAGACCCGGGTGCTCGCGCTGCAGTTTTGCGACGATGGGCGGCAGCACTTCGACACCGATGACTTCGCTCACCGTGACCCGCACCGTGCCGCGCACACCGTCGCCCTGGCTTTCGGCGGCGCGGCGTAAGGCGGCTGCGGCACTGGCCATTTCTTCGGCGAAGGGCTGCAGTTCCAGCGCGGCTTCGGTGGGCGAAAAACCGGTTTGTGAGCGCGTGAACAGCGCCAGGCCGAGCGATTTTTCGAGCGAGGCGACATGGCGTCCGACGGTAGGCTGCGCCACCCCCAAAGACCGTGCTGCGCCTGAGAGCGAACCCTCGTGCAGCACCCCCAAAAATGAGCGGTAAAGCTCCCAGCCGGCATCTTCTTCCATACAAAAATGTATAGCCGTTACCCTGTCTTAGTCAATTCCATTTTGACCCTTCGGGGCCCAGACTTTACCCATAGCAACTTTTTTGGGGAATTGACATGAGCAGCAAACAAGACCGATCAAGCACAGCACTTGTGCTGGGCGCAACCGGTGGCATCGGCGGTGAAGTCGCCCGGCAACTGCAGGCGGCAGGCTGGCAGGTTCGCGCGCTCAGCCGCGGCGAGCCGCCGACGGGCGAGCAAGGTGGCGGCATCACCTGGCTGCGTGGCGATGCGATGAATCCCGGTGATGTCATGGCTGCGGCACAAGGCTGCGGCGTCATCGTGCACGCCGTCAATCCGCCCGGCTATCGTCGCTGGGGCGAGCTGGTGCTGCCCATGCTGGATAACACGATCGCCGCCGCCCGGGCGCAGGGCGCAACCATCGTGCTGCCCGGCACTGTTTACAACTACGGGCCGGACGCATTTCCCAGCCTCCGGGAGGATTCACCGCAACACCCGCAAACGGCCAAAGGTGCGATTCGTGTGCAGCTTGAGCAGCGCCTCAAGGACGCGACCCGCGACAGTGGCCGGAACGGCTGCCGGGTGATCATCGTGCGCGCGGGCGATTTTTTTGGGCCGAGGGCCGGCAACAGCTGGTTCTCGCAAGGCCTGGTCCAGCCGGGCGCTCCGGTGCGCAGCGTGAAGCTGCCTGGCAAGCCCGGCGTCGGCCACCAATGGGCCTATTTGCCGGATGTTGCGCGTTCCATGGTCGCCTTGCTGGCGCGGCGTGAGGTTCTGCCTGCATTCGCAACCTTCCATATGGACGGCCAGTGGGACGCCGACGGCCGCCAGTTGGCTGAAGCGATCTGCCGTGTCGTCGCACGGCGCGGCGGCCCTCGGCCGTCCATCAAATCCTTCCCCTGGTGGGCGGTGACGCTGGCCGCGCCCTTTGTCGAGACCCTTCGCGAGCTGCGCCGGATGCGCTACCTCTGGAACACGCCGGTACGCATGGACAACACCGCCCTGGTGGCGGCACTCGGTGCGGAGCCGCACACGCCGCTGGACATTGCTATCGAGGAAACGCTGCAAGGGCTGGGTTGCCTTGGCGCGCAGGGCGGGGATTTCAACCACGGTGCTGTCCGCCGCCATGGCTGATGCAAGTCAAGCTGCGGCTACCGGCTCGTGCCAAACCTCAGTGCCGACCTGGCCCGCGCCCGTTCAGCTTCGACCTCGCGGTTGCGCGGCTCGGCGTTGGTTACCAATGTGCGGATGAGAACCCGCGCAGAGGCCGCAACCTCTTCCACCGCGCGATCAAACGCGGCTTCATTGGCCTTGGACGGCACATTGAAGCCGCTGAGCTTTCTCACAAACTGCAGCGAGGCGTCACGGATTTCCAGCTCGGTGGCCGGCGGCTCGAAATTGAACAAGGTCTTGATGTTGCGGCACATGCCGGCTCCTTGAGGCGAAGGCTTCGCGTTGAAATCCCAGGCTCTGGCTTAACCGGCAGGCTTGATCACCACCGACTCGGCCGAAGCCGTAAAAGGCCCATGGTAAACCGCCTCGATGTTGTTGCCATCCGGGTCCAGCACGAATGCGCCGTAGTAGCCCGGGTGGTATTTGCGCTCGCCCGGCGCGCCGTTGTCGGTGCCGCCCGCAGCGAGGGCCGCTTCGTAAAACGCTTTGACGGCGGCCTGGTCCTTGGCCTGAAACGCCAGGTGCACATGCGAGGTCGGGCCGTCGGCCTGGTCTATCCAAAGTTCGTCGGCCGAGAAATGGGTATCGGCTTCCTGAATGGCGCCGCCTTTGCCCAGTGACTGCAGCACGGCGCGGTAAAAGCGCTTGCTGGCTGCCAGGTCATGGGCGCGCAGGTGGATGTGGTCGACGAGGCGGCCGCGGTGGAATTCCATGGTTCTATCCTTCCTGGTTTTTGCTGGTTTTCAACGTATCACGCCGGGCATCAGGGCCTCGGCGATTGCGATATGGTTGCCGTCGGGGTCAGTGATCATCACGGTGCGGACCTTGTCGCTGGAGGTTTTCTGGCTGGTGTCTATGCCCAGCTTTTGCAGGTGTTCGATTTCGGGTTCGAGGTCGTTGACGGCCAGGGTCAGCGAGCCTTCGCCGGCGCGCTCGGGCAGTTCATAGACCTGCAAGCCGCCGCCGCGCTGGAACTGCCATTCGCCGACCTCGGGCATGGGACGGCTGGCTTTGGCGTCCAACAATTTTTCGTACCAGGGCAGGGCGGTAGCCAGGTCGCGTACGGCGACACTGGCGAGGGCGTTTTTCACCATCATGGGAGTCTCCAGAAGTGGTTTGAATCCTGAAAATCTACGCCCGCTGCGGCGTCCCGGCTGTAGGACAAATTCCGGCCTGCGCGCTTGAAAGGCGGCGCAAAATCTGCCCCCTATGGTTTGCTGGCGGGAACTAATCCCGGCCCGGACGCCCGAACCCCTGGACCATTCATAATCCACCCAGAAAAAAGAGGGACCCTGATGTTTTTGACGTATTTCGATGCCATGCCGCGCCGCGTGCTGGTGCTGGTTGCCGCGGCCTGCGTGGCCATGCTGGCCTTCGGCCTTTACCTGCAGCATGTCGTGGGCCTGGAGCCGTGCCCCATGTGTATCGTGCAGCGTTATGCGCTGGTGCTGGTGGCGGTGGTGGCAGGTGTCACGGCCATTGCCAAAAGCAGAGGCGTCTTGATGGCCGGCTCGGGCCTGATGGTGCTGCTGGCCGGTTTCGGCGCCTTTGTCGCGGCGCGCCAGAGCTTCTTGCAGTGGTACCCGCCTGAGATCGCCTCTTGCGGCCGCGATTTTTACGGAATGATCGAAACCTTCCCCCTCAAGCGCGCGATTCCCATGATCTTCAAGGGCAGCGGTGACTGCACCAAGATCGACTGGACCTTTCTGGGCGGCTCGATCGCCAACTGGTCGTTTGTCTGCTTTGTGGTGATTGCGCTGGTGGGCTTGCTGCTGGTAGCCCGGCTGGCGCGTAAACCTTAAGTCCCGACACACATCCGGCACTGAGTGGGCTGGCTTGCGCGCCCACATGAGATCTGCTGACGGGCTCAGATTTTCAACTGCAAAAAATCGAGTGATTCATATTGCGTGAATCCCGCATCAAAGGACACCATGCGACAGCCGGCCGCCACCGCAAAGCTGGCCAGCCAGGCATCAGTCCAGTCGCGGGTGCGAAATCCGGGGCGTGTGGTGTAGCGGTGCATTTGCGCTTCGGCCGTTGCGGGCTCTGGCAGAAACACTGCACGTCCACCGCTTAGATGTGCCTCATAGATGGCCCATGCTTCTTCGGGCGTGTGAACTGCGGCGCCCATCACGGCGGGTTGGGTTACCAGGCGCAGGAAACCCTGCATGCTGGAGCGGCAGAACGCTAGCGGTGAGGATGCGCCGGCCCAGTAATTTTTGGCGGCTTCGTGGTGCGTATGCCCAGGGTGCGCCAGCGCCAGCCAGACGTTCACGTCCAGCAGATCGGGTGCGGTCATCGGATGAATCCGATACGCCGTAGTTTCTCGATGTCTTCTTGCAGCGCTTGATCTTCAAGCTGCTCGTTGCTTTGGGCTGGAGTTGACGTCGCGACTTCGCCCTGTGACGGTTGAAGCCGCCTCAAAACCGGCAAGGTGGGCGCCGCTTGCTGCGCAAGATCTGGGATGGCAGGCATGCGCATAGCCCGCTGAATCAATTCATTCAACAGAGATTTCAGGCTTTGGCCATTCTGCGCTGCTCGAGTTTTAAGTTCCCGCAGCAAAGAATCAGGTAAATCAAGCGTCGTTCGCATCATAGCATTTTAGCATCAATGTGTTTTTTGAGTATTTTGGGGTTGAGCAAGAAGGCAATATACTGTATTTAAATACAGCATCTAGCTTAGTCACTCAGGCTTGAGCCCTCATCATGCTTTCTCCAACCCCTGCAGCCCGCGCCTTGCCGGACTTYGCCAACGCCCATGTATGGCGCGCCGGCGAACTCGGCGGCGCGAGCGTGCAAACCGTTGCCACGGGCTATGCGGCGCTTGACGGCGTGCTGCCCGGCGGAGGCTGGCCGCGGGGGGCCTTGATCGAGTTGCTGCAGCCGCAGGCCGGGGTGCATGAATGGGGCCTGGTGGCGCCGGCCCTGGCGGCCTTGCAGGCCCAGGCCCGGGAGTTGACGGTGCTGGTGGGCGCACCCTGGCTGCCTTTCGGCCCGGCGCTGGGCGCGCGGGCGCTGGACATGCGGCGCCTGCTCAGCATCGAGGGCCGGCCCGGCGATGCACCTTCGCTGCTGTGGGCCACGCGCGAGGCCCTGCAATGCGCCGACGTCCACTGCGTGCTGGCCTGGCTGCCCGATGCGCGCAGCGCACATTTGCGCCGCTTGCAGATCGCGGCCCATGCGCATCACAAGCTGCTGTTTGTCTTCCGGCCCTTGCGGGCGCAGCAGGAGTCTTCGCCCGCGCCGCTGCGTTTGCGGCTGGAGGGCGTGGCCGATGAGGCGGGCAGGGTGCGGGTCGATGTGTTCAAGCGGCGCGGCCCGCCGCTGGCAGCGCCGCTGCTGCTGGACACCCGGCCGGCCCGGCTGGCCGCGATGCTGGCGGCCAGTCGCGAAAGGGTGCGGCGCCAGCGCGAAGAAGCCGGCATCCCGGCGCCCCTGCTGCTGCCTTCACTGGTGTCGCTTCCCCTTACCTCACCCCAGAGTCCCATCCATGCGCTGCTGGATCGCATTGCACATCTCGACCACCACTGAGGCGGGCCAGCCGGCTTGCCCGATGGATGCCGCCATGCTGCAGCAGGCGGCGGCCAGCCTGGCGCTGGGCTTGACGCCGCGCGTGGCGCTGGTCGACGAAGCCGTGCTGATGGACGTGACGGGCAGCCTGCGCCTTTTTGGTGGGCTGGCGCGATTGATGCAGTTGCTGGCGCAGCGCCTGGAGGCTTTTTTTGAAGAGAACGGGCTGCGGGCCCAGGTGCAGCGCGCGCAGGGTGCGACCTCGTTGATCGCGCTGGGCCGTTTGCGGCTGCAAGCGGAACAGGGACAGGACGGTGCAGCCGCCGTGAAAAAACGCGTGGCCGATCTCCCTATGCACACGCTGACAGCCGCCCGCCCGCACCTGGGCGTGCTCGAACGCATAGGCTGCCGCACTTGGGACGACCTGCTGCGCCTGCCGCGCGACGGTGTGGCGCGGCGCTTCGGGGCGGAACTGCTGCAGGCGCTGGACCGCGCGCGCGGCAGCGCGCCCGACGATTACGAGTGGCTGCTGCTGCCCGAGCACTTCGAGGAAAAGCTTGAGCTCAACGCGCTGGTCACCCACGCCCCCGCATTGATGGCCGGCGTGGAGCGGCTGCTGGTGCAACTGCACGCCTGGCTGCTGGGCCGCCAGAGCGGGCTGTGCGCCCTGAAAATCACCTGGCACCTGGACAAGCGCCGAGATGTGCCGCCCAACGGCGAACTTGAAATCCGTACGGCCCAGCCCGCGCAAGACTTGCACCATGTGGCGCGCCTTATCGCCGAGCATTTGGCGCAGCAAAAACTGCCGGCGCCGGTGCACAGCCTGAGCCTGCGGTCGCTGGCCACCGAACTGCTGGCCGACTCGGCTGCCGCTACCGGCAGCCTGCTGATGGAGGCGCGCAAGCAGGGTGACGGCGTGGTGGAGCTGGTCGAGCGCCTGAGCGCCCGCCTGGGCGATGCGCGGGTGCAGGCCTGGCAGCCTTGCGCGGACCACCGGCCCGAGCTGATGCAGCGCTGGGTGCCGGCCCGAGGCGTGATGGCATCGATCACCGCACAGTTGAATCCTGCCCGGCTCGACCGTAAGCGTTTAAAGAGTTCCAAGGTGGCTTCCAACAGCCCACCCCCGGAAACCAAAACCGAGGCCCTGTACCCGGCCTGGCTGCTGCCCGAGCCCATCAAGCTGGCTACCGCCGGCAACAACCCGGTCTACCAGGGCCGGCTGCGCCGACTGGCCGGGCCGCAGCGGCTGGAGGCCGCCGAATGGCTGCTGGCCGACAGCGAGGCCGCGCGCGGCGCTGGTTTGTCTGAAAAGCCGTGGGCATTGCGTGACTACTTCATCTACCGCAGCGAGCAGGGCGGCCTGCTCTGGGTTTACAGCGAGCGACTGGGCGCCCCGCCCGAATCGGCACCGCAGCGCGCCTGGTACCTGCACGGTTTTTTTGCCTGAGGCGCACGCATGTCCGCCCACGCACTGCCTGATTACGCTGAGCTGCATGCACTGAGCAACTTCAGCTTCCAGCGTGGCGCATCGCATGCCGAGGAACTGGCCGAGCGGGCCTCCGAGCTGGGCTACCAGGCGCTGGCCGTCACCGATGAATGTTCGGTCGCCGGCGTCGTGAAGGCGCATGAGGCGGCGCGGGACCACGGGCTCAAGCTGATCCCGGGGGCCGAGTTCCTGGTGCAGGCTGCGTATGCCTTCAGGCTGGTGGTGCTGCCGCGCAACGCGGCGGGCTGGGGCAACCTCTGCGAGTTCATCACCGAAGCACGCCAGGCCGGCGACGAAATCGAGAAAGGCAGCTACCGCGTCGTGCTCGGCGAAACTGATTTTTCGCGCCTGGCCGATTGTGAAATCCTGCTGTCGCCTTTGCCGGATGCCATCGACGTGCAGGCGCTGGCCGCGCACGCCGCCTGGGCGCTAGGGTTGTTCGGTTCGGGCGCCTGGCTGGCCGTGGAACTGCAGCAGGGCCTGGACGACGCGCTGCGCCTGCAGCAACTGCAGACCGTGGCGGCGCGCACCGGCATCAGCCTGGTGGCGGCCGGCAATGTGCTGATGCACAAGCGCTCTCGCAAGCCGCTGCACGACGTGATGACCGCCATCAAGCTGGGCCGGGCCGTGCATGAATGCGGCTTTGCGCTGCAGGCCAATGCCGAGGCGCATCTGCGCCCGCGCATGCGGCTGGCCGGCATCTATCCGGCCGCGCTGCTGCGCGCCACGCTGGTGGTGGCGGCGCGCTGCAACTTCAGCCTTGACGAAATTCGCGACCTCTACCGCTATCCCCGGGACGACATGGTGCCGCCGGCCGAAACCCCGGCGCGCTGGCTCAGGCGGCTGACCTGGCAAGGGGCCCAGGAACGCTATGCGGGCCATATTCCCCACAAGATACGCAGGCAGCTGGGCTTTGAGCTGGCGCTGATCGAAGAGCTGGAATACGAGATGTTTTTCATCACGGTGCATGACATCGTGCGTTTCGCGAGACAGGAAAAAATCCTCTGCCAGGGTCGCGGCTCGGCGGCCAATTCGGCGGTGTGCTTTTGCCTGGGCATCACAGCCATCAATCCGGCGGAAAGCAAACTGCTGTTCGAGCGTTTCATCAGCCGCGAACGCCGCGAGCCGCCCGACATCGACGTGGACTTCGAGCACGAGCGGCGCGAAGAAGTCATCCAGTACATCTACGGCAAGTACGGCCACGACCGCGCCGCGATTGCCGCCACCATCATCAGCTACCGCCCGCGCAGCGCGATCCGCGACGTCGGCAAGGCGCTGGCGATAGAGCCTGAACTGGTGGAGCAGTTCGCCAAAGAGCATTTCTGGTTTGACGGCAGCGAGGTGCTGCGCGAGAAAATCCGCGAAGCGGGGCTGGCGGGCAGGGAAGGGCCGGTGCTGCAGTGGCTGGACCTGGCGGCGCAGCTGATCGGTTTTCCGCGCCACCTGAGCCAGCATGTGGGCGGCTTTGTGCTCACGCAGGGCAAGCTCACGCGGCTGGTGCCGGTGCAGCCGGCCTCCATGAAGGACCGCCGCATCATCCAGTGGGACAAGGACGACCTGGAAGCCATGGGCCTGCTCAAGGTCGACGTGCTGGCGCTGGGCATGCTGTCGGCCATACGGCGCTGCCTGGCGCTGGTGAACCAGGCGCGCGGCAGCCGGCTGCAGATGCACGAGGTCGTGCCCGATGAGAAGACCTACGACATGATCTGCGCGGCCGACACCGTGGGCGTGTTCCAGATCGAGAGCCGCGCCCAGATGTCCATGCTGCCGCGCTTGCAGCCGCGCAGCTACTACGACCTGGTGGTCGAGGTCGCCATCGTGCGACCCGGGCCCATCCAGGGCGGCATGGTCCATCCTTACCTGAAGAACCGCGAAATCCTCAGGAACGGCGGCGAGATCAAGGTCGAATACCCGGCGCTCAATCCGGCCCTGGAGCGCACGCTGGGCATCCCGATTTTCCAGGAGCAGGTGATGCAGATCGCGATGATCGCCGCCGACTTCACGCCCGGCGAGGCCGACGACCTGCGCCGCTCCATGGCGGCCTGGAAGCGCAAGGGCGGGGTGGAGCGTTTTCACGGCCGGCTGGTTCAGGCCATGGTGAAAAACGGCTATAGCACCGAGTTCGCAGAACGCATCTTCAGCCAGATCCTGGGCTTCGGCGACTACGGTTTTCCCGAAAGCCACGCCGCCAGCTTTGCCAAGCTGGTCTACGTGAGCTGCTGGCTTAAATGCCATGAGCCGGCGTGCTTCCTGGCGGCCATGGTCAATTCGCAACCCATGGGCTTTTACACGCCGTCGCAGCTGGTGCAGGACGCCATCCGCCATGGCGTGGAGGTGCGCCCCGTGGACGTGATGCACAGTCACTGGGACTGCACGCTGGAAGAACCCTCCGTTCGCCCTGAGCCTGTCGAAGGGCTGGCTCGAAATAGGCTTCGACCCTTCGACAAGCTCAGGACAGGCCAAGCTCAGCCCGAACGGAGCAAGGATCAACCTGCAGTGCGCCTGGGCCTGCGCCTGGTGGCCGGCCTGCGCGAGGACGCGGCCCTGCGCCTGGTGGCGGCGCGGGCAGAGGCACCTTTCAGTTCGACCGAAGACCTGGTGTCGCGCGCGCAGCTGGGCACGCTTGAAATCAACGCGCTGGCCGCCGCCGATGCCTTGCTGCCGCTGTCAGGCCACAGGCGCCAGCAGGTGTGGGACGCCTCGGCCATCAAGCCGGCGCCGCGCCTGCTCAAGTCCGTGCCCACGCATGAAACGCCGCTGGCGCTGCCCGACACGCCCGAAGGCGAAAACATTTTGTTCGACTACCAGTCCACCGGCCTGACGCTTCGGCGCCACCCGGTCGCGCTGTTGCGCGAGAGGCTGGCGCGCAAGGGCCTGCTGAGCGCGAGCGAACTCAATGCCTTGCCCGACGGTGAGGAGGTGGCCGGCTGCGGCATCGTCACCGTGCGCCAGCAACCGCAAACCGCCAAGGGCACCATCTTCGTCACGCTGGAGGACGAAACCGGGCCTGTCAACGTGATCGTCTGGAAGTCGCTGCGCGAGGCCCAGCGCGCCGAACTGCTGCACTCACGCCTGCTGGCGGTCTACGGAGTGTGGCAGCGCAGCGAGGAAAGCGGCACCGCCAAAGGCTATGGCGCGGTGCGCAACCTGGTGGCGCACCGGCTGGAAGACCTCACGCCGCTGCTGGGGCGGTTAGGCACCTCAAGCCGCGACTTTCATTAAAGCCGCGACAAGGCCCTCCTGGCGTTGTTGCGCCGCCTTGCCGTGCTGGTGCACTGTCTGCGGCGACGCGCCTAGCCAGGATCGCTTCGCTGGGCTTTGTGCGCGGCTTTGCAAAAGCCTCAGGTGTTGGCCCGGCGGTAAAACGCCAGCGAGCCGGCCAGCGCCAGCAGCGCGCCGCCGCAGGCGCGGTCTATCCAGCGTGTGGCCGAAGCCTTGAGCAGGCGGATCGCCTTCGCGCCGACAAAGGCATACGCGAACATCACCGAAAAATCGATGCCGGCGAACACCAGTGAAATCGCAAAGTACTGCGGGGCTTGCGCAGCCGACGGGTCGATGAACTGCGGCAGCAGGGCCGAGCAGAAGAGGTAGCCCTTGGGATTGGTCACCGCCACCAGGAAGGACTTCATGAAAATCGCGCGGCTGCCGTGCTGCGTGCCGGCGGCGCCCTCGGCGGGAATCTCAAACCCGCCGCGCGAGCGCAGCAGGCGTATGCCCAGCCAGGCCAGGTAAGCCGCGCCGGCCCACTTGAGCACTGAAAACCAAAATTCGGAAGCGGCCAGCAACGCGCCCAGGCCCAGGGCCACCGCACCCACCAGCACAAAATCCGAGACCACCGCGCCCAGCATGCCGGGTACCGAGCGGCGCACACCATAACGCGAGCCGTTGGCCAGTGCCAGCAGGACCGTGGGGCCGGGCGTGGCGATGGCCACCAGCGCGACGATGGAAAACAGCAGCAGGGTAGTGGTGTTCATGCGGCTACCGCTCCGCAGCCTTCCGGCTTGTAGATGCGTTCGGTGGAGGGCGGGTATTTCGCGAGAAGGCGCTCGGGGCGGCTGGGCCGCACGGTGAAGCCGCCGCCGCAGTTGGGGCAGACGCCCTTGAGTTTGGTGTCGGCGCAGTCGGCGCAGAAAGTGCATTCAAAGGTGCAGATGCGCGCATCGGCTGACTCGTTGGGCAAATCCTTGTTGCAGCATTCGCAGTTGGGGCGCATTTGGAGCATGTGAGATCCTGTGTGAATGGGGGATTGACCCGATGCTAAAGAAAAACCCCTGCGAGGGAAACCCCGGCCGGGTTAGGACAGCTTCTTCACCAGCACCTGGCTCTTGCGGTCCCAGTTGTATTTGCGCTTGCGGGCTTCGGGCAGCCAGTCCGGGTCCACCTGCACGAAACCGCGCTTGATGAACCAGTGCATGGTGCGGGTGGTGAGCACGAAGATGCTTTGCAGGCCGGCCGCGCGGGCGCGCTGTTCGATGCGTTTGAGAATCTTCTCGCCGTCGCCCTGGCCCTGGCTTTGGGGCGAGACGGTGAGCGCGGCCATTTCGGCTGTTTTGGCTTCGGGATAGGGATAGAGCGCCGCGCAGGCAAAGATCACGCCGTCGTGTTCGATGATGCTGTAGTTGGCGGCGTCGCGCTCGATCTCGGTGCGGCTGCGCTTGACCAGCGTGCCGTCGTTTTCAAAGGGTTCGATCAGCTGCAGGATGCCGCCCACGTCGTCGCCTGTGGCTTCGCGCAGCTCTTCGAGCTTTTCATCGACCACCATGGTGCCTATGCCGTCGTGCACATAAATCTCCAGCAGCAGCGAGCCGTCCACCGCGAAGGGCAGGATGTGGCTGCGCTCCACGCCGGCCTTGCAGGCCTTGACGCAGTGCTGCAGGTAAAAGCCCGTGTCGGTGGGGCGCTCGCCGTTGGGCAGGGTGGCCAGCAGCTTTTCGGCGGCGGCCAGCGGCAGCTCGGTGTCTATGGGGTTGTCCTCGCTCTCGGGCTGGTCGTGGTGTATGCGTATGCCCGGGATCTCGGTCAGGAAGATCAGCTTGTCGGCCTGCATGGCAATGGCCACTGAGGTGGCGACCTCTTCCATGGTCAGGTTAAAGGCTTCGCCGGTGGGCGAAAAGCCGAAGGGCGAGAGCAGCACCATGGCGCCGAAGTCGAGCACGCGGCCTATGGCGGCGGTGTCCACCTTGCGCACCAGGCCCGAGTGCTTGAAATCCACGCCGTCCAGGATGCCGACAGGCCGCGCGGTGATGAAGTTGCCTGAAATCACCCGCACCGTGGAGCCGGCCATGGGGGTGTTGGGCAGGCCTTGGCTGAAGGCCGCCTCGATTTCATAACGCAGCTGGCCGGCGGCTTCCTGGGCGCTGTCGAGGGCGACCTCGTCGGTGATGCGCATGCCGTGTGAGTATTTGGCCGTATGGCCCTTGGCCTTGAGTTGTTCATTGACCTGCGGCCGAAAGCCGTGCACCAGCACGATTTTCACGCCCATGCTCTGGATCAGCGCCAGGTCCTGGGCGATGTGCTGCAGCTTGCCGGCGGCGATCGCTTCGCCGGCCAGGCCCACCACAAAGGTTTTGCCGCGGTGCGTGTGGATGTAGGGCGCGACCGAGCGGAACCAGGGCACAAAGGTGAAGTTGAAGACGGCGGACATGGGCGCGCTTTCGGGTCGGTTGGACGGGGCGGGAGCAGCCGGGGAGGGGCGCAGGGAGGTTGGGCAGGGCCTTCCCGGCGCTGCTTTTCCCGGCAAACGGAAAAAGTCCAGTGAGTGTAAGGGAGAGGCAGCCGCCCGAGGTAGGCCCAAGACCCCGCCGGCGAACAGTGTCCCCCTTTTTGGGGATGGCGAAACAGGGCGCGGCAGGTTATGGTCAGGTGTCATGGATAAATACGCGATCGGGTTCTGGGGCTGCTATTTCGGGGCGGCGGGGCTCATGCTGGCCGGTTCGGTTTTTGCCTATATCCGGTCCCTGCGGCGTATTGCCCTCAACGCCGCCGCGTCGGCCCTGGCTT
Organism: Polaromonas sp. P3_B1; assembly: GCF_056402935.1. NCBI lineage: Bacteria > Pseudomonadati > Pseudomonadota > Betaproteobacteria > Burkholderiales > Comamonadaceae > Polaromonas > Polaromonas sp. P3_B1. The sequence goes on along the minus strand of NZ_JBFUGK010000038.1, from coordinate 32,307 downwards.
CGACCTTCTTCGTGGTGGCCTTCCTGGGCATCCTGCCGATCAGCGACACCGCAATGCTGGACCGCTTCCTGGCCCATGTGGCCGGCGTGGTGTCGGTGTTGCTGGCCTATCTGCTGTTCTCCATCCTGGGCATTTTGCGCAGTCCCTCGGCCCGGCGGCGAGCCTTGTTGCTGCTGGCGGGTGTGRCCGTCCTGGTCATCGTGCTGGGCTGGGCGCTGAGCCCGCAGCAGTCCCTGGTGCTCAGCCTGGCGGCAGCCACGCTGCTGGGGTTCGTCGCCCTGGCCCTGAGCCTGCGCAGCGCCCTGCACGGCGACCGCCTGGCGTGGGTGGCGGTGGCCGGCGTGGTGTTCATGCTGGTGGCCATCGTGGGCTTGAGCTGGACGGCGCTGGACCGTGCCCACGTGCCCTGGCAGGCCCACGCCGCCAGCGCGCTGGCGGGCACGGCCTACCTGGCCACCATGGCGTCCGTGCTGTGGATCCGCTATTCCTACCTGATCGAGCTGAACCAGGCCATGGCCTATGGGCCCAGCTACGACCCTGTCACCCGCATGCGCTCCAACAGCGAAACCAACAACATGCTGAACCTGGCGTTCAGGGCTTACCGCGACAAGCCGGTGCCGCTGGGCGTGATCGTGGTGTCCCTCGCCAACCTCTATGTGCTTGAAAAACTCTACGGCCTGGCAGCCGTCAACCATGCGCTCTTTGTCTGCGCGGGGCGTTTGCGGCGCACCGTGCCGGCCCAGGTGGAAATGGGGCGGCTGGGCGAAGACGGCTTTTTGCTGCTGATGCGCAACTGCCACCACAGCGGCGACCTCATCCACCTGGCCCGGCGTGTCCAGGCCGTGCTGACGCGCAGCGTGGCGCTCAACACCAGCCTGGAAGCTGGCGCGGCGGCCGGCCAGCAAACCCCCTGGGCGGCGGAAATCGGCCTGGGCGTGCTGCGGGTGTCCAAAACCGATGCGCGCGCCTCTTCGGCCGTAGGCCTGGGGCGCGGCATGTCGCGCGCGGCGCTGGGCTACCCCAGCCGCATTGCCTGGTTTGACGAAAGCAGCGGCGAAATTGTCGACCTGCCGGTGCTGGCAGCCTGAACCCAGGTAACCCCGCGAGCGCGAGCGGCCGCAGGAAGCGCCGATAATTGAAGGCTTTGCCGCCTGCGGCCTTTCTTCCCGGTTTCCTTTTGCACGCACCTTTGTCCCCCGCTTTGACGCCCCTGACCATCACCTTTCCCGAATCGCTGCCCGTCTCCGGCAGGCGCGATGAAATCACCGCCGCGATGGCGGCGCACCAGGTCGTTATCGTCTGCGGCGAGACCGGCTCGGGCAAGACCACGCAGTTGCCCAAGATCGCGCTGGCCATGGGGCGCGGCAAGCTGAATTACCCACAAGGACAGGGCAAGCTCATAGGCCACACCCAGCCGCGGCGCATCGCCGCCTCCAGCGTGGCCAAGCGCATTGCCGAGGAGCTCAAGACGCCGCTGGGCGATGTGGTGGGCTACAAGGTGCGCTTCCAGGACCGGCTCTCGCGCGACGCTTCGGTCAAGCTCATGACCGATGGCATCTTGCTGGCGGAGACGCAGACCGACCCACTGCTGAAGGCCTACGACACCCTCATCATCGACGAGGCTCACGAGCGCAGCCTGAACATCGACTTCCTGTTGGGCTATCTGCGCCAGCTGCTGCCGCGCCGGCCCGACCTCAAGGTAGTCATCACCTCGGCGACGATTGATGCGCAGCGCTTTGCCGATTACTTTGCCTCCGCAAAGGGGCCAGCGCCCGTCATCATGGTGTCGGGCCGCATGTTCCCGGTGGAGCAGCGCTACCGGCCGTTCGAGGAAGCGCRCGACTATGACCTCAACGACGCCATCGCCGATGCCGTCGACGAGCTCTGGCTGAGCCCGCACAGCGCGGGCGACATCCTGGTGTTTTTGCCCGGCGAGCGCGAGATCCGCGAGGCGGCCGACCATTTGCGCAAGCACCTGGCGCACCAGCCGCTGACGCGCAATGCCGAGGTGCTGCCGCTGTTCGCGCGCCTGAGCCAGGCCGAGCAGGACCGCATTTTTGACGGCCACAGCGGCCGGCGCATCGTGCTGGCCACCAACGTGGCCGAGACCTCGCTGACCGTGCCCGGCATCCGCTACGTGATCGATGCCGGCACCGCGCGCGTCAAGCGTTACAGCTTTCGCAACAAGGTCGAGCAGCTTATGGTGGAGCCGGTGTCGCAGGCCGCGGCCAACCAGCGCGCCGGCCGTTGCGGCCGGGTGGCCGACGGCATCTGCATACGGCTGTATGACGAGAAAGACTTCCAGGGCCGGCAGCCTTTTACCGACCCGGAAATTTTGCGCAGCTCACTGGCCTCGGTGATCTTGCGCATGAAGGCGCTGCACCTGGGCAACGTCGAGGAATTCGCCTTTATCGAGCCGCCGCAGCGCCGCGCGATTGCCGATGGCTATCAATTGCTGGCCGAACTGGGCGCGGTGGACGAGGACAACGAGCTGACCGGTGTGGGCCGCACGCTGGCCAAGCTGCCGCTGGACCCGCGCGTGGGCCGCATGATCCTCGAGGCCAGGGACCGCAATGCGCTGGACGAGGTGCTGGTGATCGCCAGCGCGCTCAGCGTGCAGGACGTGCGGGACCGCCCCATGGACAAGCAGGCCCAGGCCGACCAGCAGCATGCCAAGTTCGACGACGAAAAAAGCGAGTTCAGCGGCTACCTCAAGCTCTGGAAATGGCTGGGCGATGCGCGCGGCGGCCACGGCGCGTCGCGCGGTCGCGTGACGCCTCCTGAAACAGCACCCGTGCTGCGGGCCGAAGGCCCCCAGCACAAGCTCTCCAACCGTCAGTATGAAAACCTGCTGCGCGAGAACTATGTCAACGTCCGCCGGGTGCGTGAATGGCGCGATATCCATTCGCAGTTGCACACCGTGGTCGGCGAACAGAAATGGGTGCTCAATGACAAGCCCGCGAGCTATGAGCAACTGCATTTGTCCATGCTGTGCGGCCTGCTTGGCAACATCGGCTGCAAGAGCGACGACGAGGATTGGTACCTGGGCGCGCGCGGCATCAAGTTCTACCGCCATCCCGGCGCCCGTCTGAGCAAAAAACCGGGCCGCTGGATTGTGGCGGCCGAGCTGGTAGAGACCACGCGCCTGTTCGGCCGCGGCATCGCCAATATAGACCCGGCCTGGATAGAGCAGGTGGCCGGCCATTTGCTCAGCAAGCAGTTACTGGACCCGCACTGGGAGAAAAAAGCCGCCCAGGTCACGGCGCTGGAGCGCGCCACGCTGTACGGCCTGGTGGTTTACAACGGCAGGCGCGTCAACTTCGGCCGTGTCGACCCCGTCACGGCGCGCGAGGTTTTCATCCGCGAGGCGCTGGTGGCCGGCAACTGGGACACCAAACTGCCTTTCCTGGCGGCCAACCTGAAGCTGATCCAGCAGGTGCAGGACCTTGAGCACAAGGCCAGGCGCCAGGACGTGCTGGTCGACGAAGAACTGATCTACGCTTTTTACGACCAGCAGTTGCCGGCAGATGTGCACAGCGGCGCGAGCTGCGAGCACTGGTACAAGGAAGAGTCGAAAAAACAGCCCAAGCTCCTGCTGCTCACACGCGAAGAGCTGATGCGCCACGAGGCGGCCGGTATCACCACGCAATCTTTCCCCAAGACCCTGCGCATGGGCGGCGTGGACTGCGGGGTGACCTACCTGCATGAACCGGGCGACGCGCGCGACGGCGTCACCGTCGACGTGCCGCTGTTCGCGCTCAACCAGGTCAATGAAGAGCGCTGCGAGTGGCTGGTGCCCGGCATGCTCAAGGACAAGGTGCAGGCGCTGATCAAGACCCTGCACCAGCGCCCGCGCTCGCGCCTGGTCCCGCTGCCTGACACCGCCGCCCGCATGACCGAGCAGCTGCTGCAGCCCGAGCTCTTCGGTAGCGGCTCACTGACGGATGCGGTGCTCAAGCTGGTGCGCGACGCGACCTCGCTGGACATCAAGCGCAACGACATGAAGCTGGACATGCTGCCGCCGCATTTGTTCATGAACTTCCGCGTGGTCGACGAGCACGGCCGACAGCTGGGTGCGGGCCGCAACCTGGGGGCGCTCAAGGGCGAGCTGGGTTCGCAAGCGCGTGGCGCGTTCCAGGCGTTGGCGGGGCTCAAGAACCTGGCGAAAGTGCCCGAGCCGGCCGCAAATCCAGGCAAGACTCCCGCTGCCGGCAAGCCTGACGCTCCGGCAGCGGCGGAAAAACCGGCGGTCAAGGTGGCGGAGCGCTACACCGGCTGGAGCTTTGGCGAGTTGCCTGAACTCATGGAGATTCGCAAGGGCTCCCAGACGCTGATCGGCTTTCCGGCGCTGATCGATCTGGGCGATGCGGTCACCATCGAGGTGTTTGACGAACCCGATGCGGCCGCCGCCAAACACCGGGCCGGCCTGCGCCGGCTGTTTGCGCTGCAGATCAAGGACGCGCTCAAATACCTCGAGAAGAACCTGCCCGAGCTGCAAAAGATGGCCACGGCCTACATGCTGGTGGGCCGCGCCGCCGACAACTCCGGCGGCGGCACGCTGGAAGAGCTGCGCGAGCAGATCATCGAGGTCGCGCTGGATCGTGCCTTCCYGCTGGATCCGTTGCCGACGAACGAGGGCGAATTCAAAAAACGCATCGACGACGGCCGGGGCCGCCTGACCCTGATCGCCAGCGAGGTAGCCAGGCTGGCCGCGGGCATCCTGGCTGAATTCGCCGTGGCCCAGCGCAAGATCAAGGACAGCAAGAACGCCGCCGAAGCCGCGGCCGATGCGGCCCAGCAACTGCAGCGCCTGGTGCCCAAGCGTTTCCTGGCGGTCACGCCTTATACGCAGCTACAGCATTTCGCACGCTACCTCAAGGCCATCACGCTACGGCTGGAAAAATGGCGCGCCGACCCGGCACGCGATGCCGCGCGCCTGGCTGAACTGCGTCCGCAGGAACAGCGCTACTGGCGCCTGGTGGCCGAACGCAAAGGCGCGGTCGATGCGCGCATGCAGGAGTTTCGCTGGCTGCTGGAGGAGCTGCGCGTGAGCTTTTTTGCACAGGAATTGCGCACGCCGCAACCGGTCAGTATCAAGAGGCTGGAAAAGGCCTGGGCACAACTGAATAATTGATGCCGGTTTTGAGGTGAGCAAAAAAATGGCCTTGCAATGCAAGGCCATTTTTCCTGATGAGACCGTGTGGCTAGATGCGTCCCATCAGCAGCAGGATGACGAGGATCAGCACCACGAGGCCGATACCGCCGCTGGGCCCGTAGCCCCAGCTGCGGCTGTGGCCCCACGTGGGTAGGGCGCCGACCAAGATCAGGATCAAGACAATCAGCAGGATGAGCGAGAGGGACATGAAAGCACTCCTTGTTATGTGCCTTTATTCTTGCCCGGGCCCAGGCACGATCAAGCAGGAGGGGGGCCTGTTCAACCGTCGGTCAACGCTGACAGCCTTGGCCTACAGCTTGGCCAGGCGCTGCAGCGCCGTGTTCAGGGTCTCGTCTTTCTTGGCGAAGCAAAAGCGCACCACTCGCTGGTCGAAGCCGTTGCCGTAAAAAGCCGACAGCGGAATGGCCGCGACGCCAATCTCAGTGGTCAGCCATTTGCAGAATTCGGCTTCATCCAGGTCGCTGACCTCGGAAATGTCCACGCACTGGAAGTAGCTGCCTTCGCTGGGAAGCAGCCTGAGGCGGGTTTTGGCCAGGCCTTCGCGGAACAGGTCGCGCTTGCGCTGGTAGAAGGCCGGCAGGCCCAGGTAGGGCTGCTCGTCGGCCATATAAGCGGCCAGGCCGTACTGCACCGGCGTGTTGACGGTGAAGACATTGAACTGGTGCACCTTGCGAAACTCGGCCGTGAGTGCCGCGGGTGCGGCCACATAACCGACCTTCCAGCCGGTGACGTGGTAGGTCTTGCCGAAGCTGCTCACGATAAAGGCGCGCGCGGCCAGGCCCGGAAAGCGCGCTGCGCTTTGGTGAACCCGCCCCTTGGCCGCGTCGAACACCATGTGTTCATAAACTTCGTCGCTGATCAGCAGCACGTCGGTGGGCGCCAGCAGCTCCTGCAGCGCAAGCATGTCGGCTTCGCTCCACACCGTGGCGCTCGGGTTGTGCGGAGAGTTGACGATGATGGCGCGCGTTCGCGGCGTGAGGGCTGCGGCGATCTTGCCGAAGTCGGGGCGGAAGGTGCCCGGTGTCAGCGGGACGCGAACGACCTTGCCGCCGGCCAGTTCAATGTTGGGTACATAGCTGTCGTAGCAGGGCTCAAGCACGATGACTTCGTCGCCGGGGTGGACCACTGCGAGGATGATGGTGATGATGGCCTGCGTCGCGCCCGCGGTGATGGTGATCTCGCTGTTGGCGTCGTAGCGGTGTCCGTAGAGCCTGGCCACCTTGGCCGAGATGGCCTCGCGCAGCACCGGCACGCCCGTCATGGGCGGATACTGGTTCAGGCCCTTCGTCATCGCGTCGGTGACGGCGTTGACCAGCTGCGGATCGCATTCAAAGTCCGGAAAGCCCTGGCCCAGGTTGACTGCGCCTTTTTCAGCGGCCAGCGTGGACATGACCGTGAAGATGGTGGTGCCGACGGCGGGCAGCTTGGTTTCCAACTTTGGGGTGCGTTCGAGGGTGTTAGTCATGATTGCAAAGTGAGGGTTTTTTCAAGCAGCCGCCGCGGAACCGGCTTTGCCGGGCCGCCAGCGGCGCCCCTTGAGGGGAGGCGGCCGCAGGCCGCTTCGGGGAGAACTAAATTTCGTAGTCGTTGACGCGGCCGGCCATGGCTTTGGTAATCAGGGCACGGTCCAGCTTGTCGCTGAGCAATTCGGCGAATTTGTAGACAAAGTTGCGCAGGTAGGCGCTGCGCTTGAAGGCCACGCGCGCCACGTTGATGCCGAACAGCGGGGCGGCGGGTATGGCGACCAGGTCGCTGTTGGTCCCGTCTTCCTTGATGGCCATCTCGGCCACGATGCCCACGCCCAGGCCCAGGCGCACATAGGTTTTGATCACATCGGAGTCAATGGCTTCCAGCGCGATGCGCGGCTGCAGGCGTTTGGCGGCAAAGGCCAAGTCTATCTTGGTGCGTCCGGTGAAGGACGGGTGGTAGGTGATCAGCGGTTCTTCGGCCAGGTCTTCCAGCGAAATGTTTTCTTTTTTCGCCAGCGGGTGGTCCACCGGGATCACCAGCATGTGCTGCCACTCGTAGCAGGGCAGGGTGACGAGGTCGTCGTACTGGGTCAGTGACTCGGTGGCGATGCCGATTTCGGCGACTTCATCGAGCACCATGCGCGCCACCTGGTCGGGCGAGCCCTGGTGCAGGCTGACATTGACCTTGGGAAAGGCCTCGCGCAGCTTGGCCACCGGCTGCGGCAGCACATAACGGGCTTGGGTGTGTGTGGTGGCGATGGAGAGCGTGCCGCTGTCCTGGGCCGAGAACTGCTCGCCGATGCGGCGCAGGTTGCCGACCTCGCGCATGATGAGCTCAATGCTTTTGAGGACGTGCTCGCCGGGCTCGGTGACGCGCTTGAGGCGCTTGCCGTGCCGCGCGAAGATTTCCACGCCCAGTTCTTCTTCAAGTTCGATGATGGCCTTGGACACGCCGGGCTGCGATGTATGGAGGGCTTTGGCGGTCTCGGTGAGGTTCAGGTTGCGCCGGATGGCCTCCTGGACGAATCGGAATTGGTGAAGGTTCATATCAAATTCAGGCTAATTATTTGTTTCATTATGCCTGTATCGCGCTAAAGAGGTGGGCTGGCGGGTTGTTTCCCGCGGTGCCCGGGTTGCCTTCAAGCCAGCGCGATATCGGCCATCAAGGCCGTGAGTTCCGGATACTCGCCGGCGGTGGGCAGCAGTTCCACGGCGATGCCGGGATGGCTGGCCTGGATCTGTGCGACCAGTTGCGGCAGATCTTCGCGGGCATGTTTGCCCACGCCGAAGAACAGCGGAAACACCCGGATGGCGCGCGTGCCGCCCGCGGCCAGTTCGGCCGCCGCGTCTGGCAGCGTCGGTGCGCAGAGTTCCAGGTAGGCGCAGAGCACGGGCGTGGCGGGCGCGGTGGCGCGCACTTTCGCGGCCACGGCTTCAATGGGTGCGCGCCACAGGGGGTCGCGCGAGCCGTGGGCCAGCAGGATGATGCCGCGAGGCTGCGGTGCGGAAGCTGTCATGGCCATGCGTTAGCGCCGCAGCACCAGCCAGCCGAAAGCACCCAGTGAGACTGCCATGTAAAGCAGGCCGGGGGTGGCGGCCGCCAGCCAGGGCATCCAGTTGCGCAGGTTGCCGATGTAGCCGAACACGTTGTTGAGCAGGAAGAAACTGATGCCTATCATGACCCCGGCAAACACATAGCCCGCAATGCCGCCGGAGCGGAAGTGCAGGTAGGCGAAGGGCAGGGCCAGGATCACCATGACCAGGCAGCTGAGTGGGTAGAACACCTTTTTCCAGAACTCGATTTCATAGCGCTGGGCCGTCTGGCCGTTGGCATCCAGGTGGCGCACGTAGTTAAAGAGGTCTATGGTGCCCATGCGTTCGGGCTTGAGCAGCGCGACCGACACCATTTCGGCGCTGATTTCGGTGGGCCAGCGAAAGCTTGGCAGCACCGTGCGGTTGACCTTGGCGCTTTCCTGCGCCTTGGGAGAGCTGGCCGCGGCGCCGGAACCGCTGACCTCGAATTCCGCGCGTGTGGCCTGCTGCAGCTGCCAGGCATCGCCGGAGCCAAAAGTCGCAAGCGGCGCCTGGGTGGTCGAGACGATCAGGCCCTTGTTGTTGAACTCGAACACCTGCACGCCCTGCATCTCATTGTCGGGAGTGAGCGCCTTCACGTTGACCACATAGGTGTTGTAGGCCTGCTTTTCCTTGAGCCAGGCGCCTGTCTGGCCTATGGTGATCTTGCTCTGGTAGCGTGCCTTGAGCAATTGCGCGGCCCGCTCGCTGGCGGGCGCGACATAGTCGCCCACTATGAAGCTGAACACTACGAACAGCGCGCCCAGGACCAGCAGCAGCTTGAGCGCGCGCCAGGGCCCCAGGCCGCTGGTCCGCAAGATGGTGTATTCCGAGCTTTGGGCCAGCCGCGCCATCACAAAAATAGTGCCTATCAGCACCGAGATAGGCAGCAGCTCGTAAAGGTGGTTGGGCACCAGCAGGCCCACATAGAGCAGTGCATGCCGGATTTGGTAGATCTCGCCGGCATTGACGCCGTTGCTCTTGCCGAGGTACTGGAGTTCGTCGACCAGGTCGAAAAAGAAGAAGAGGGCCAGGAAGCCGAGCGCCACCAGGGCAATGGCGGCCAGCACTTCCCCGTAAATCAGGCGGCGTATCGTTTTCATGGCTGCTGGCTTTCGGTATCGCGCACGGCCATGGGTGCTCGTTTGATGCGCCGGGCGGGCCTGAGCACCCAGTTGAACTGCCGCTTGGATAGCCAGGCCAGGGCCAGCAGCAACACGCCGCCGTGCAGGGCCAGCAGGAAATTGCTGAAGCTGATGAGGCCGACAAAAATCCAGCTTTGCCCGAGGTTGACGAGGTTGTTGTAAACCACGAAGGTCAGCAGCACAAAAATCATGTTGCCGCTACGCCCGCCGCGCGGGTTGACGCTGGCCAGGGCCACGGCCAGCACGACAAAATTGATGGATGCCAGCGCCAGGCCGATGCGCCAGGCCAGCTCGCTGAGGTTTCCGCGCGTGGGCGCCTTGATCAGGGACCGGGTGGACAGAAGCTTGGCTTCGGGCGCGTTTTCGGCGAGCGGGTTGGAGTCGCCGGTCTTGGTGCCGTACTCCTCGAAGTCGCTGATCTTGAGGGCCGGCTGGCCGATCACATTTTCCAGGCGTTGCCCGTTCTCGAGCATCAGGAACTGGGCGTCGTTCAGCACCTCGATGCGGCCGGAACGCGCGGTGGTGATGGAGCTTTTGCCTTTTTCGGTCGAGGCGATGAACACGTTGTTGCTGGCCCGCGCCCCCGCCAGTTCGCGGTCTATGAAGAACACCCGGTTGCCGCTGGAGGACTCCTGGAACTGGCCCGGGGCAATCCGATCAATGTCGCCGCGCTGCTCGTATCGGCTTTGCATGTCTTTGGTCTGCTGGTTGGTCCAGGGCCAGACAAAGAGCGCCATCAGCGTGATCACCAGCAGGACCGGCCAGGAAAAGCGGAAAAGCGGCCGCAGAAAGCCGGCCAGGCCCTGGCCGCTGGTGAACCACACGACCATTTCGCTGTCGCGGTACATGCGCGACAGGGTGCTCACCATAGCGATGAAAAGCGACAACGTGAGGATGGTCGGCAGCCGGCCCAGCGCCGAGTAGGCCATGAAGAGCATGACGTCCTGCGGGTTGATGAAACCGCGCGAGGCCTGGCCCAGTGTGCGGATCAGCACGATGGTCATGACGATGGTGACCAGCACCACCAGCGTTGCCCCAAAACTGCGCGCCAGCTCTTTGCGAATCGAAGATTGGAATAACATTGACTGAATATCTGCGTTTGCTTTGCTTTATTTTTGTTTTACTTTGGTTTTATCCACCAGACCCTGAATTATGGACTTCGAACTCAAAACACTGACCCGTGCCCGTATTTGCGGTGAAAAAACCGACGCACTGCTGGTGCTCGTCCCCCAGGGCGGGGGCACCGGCAGCGATCCGCTGTCGGCTCTCACCGCGCTGGCGATCAAGTCCGGGGACTTTGAAGCCAAGCCGGGCAAGCTCCTCGCGGCCTACCGGGCTCCCGGCATCGCCGCCACCCGCCTGGTGTTGGCCGGGGTGGGTGACGCCAGTCCCAAAAATGTCCGCGCGGCCGTGGGTGCGGCCCTCGGTGCCTTGAAAAACGGCAGCACCCAGCGCCTTGTGCTGTGCCTGGACCTGCTGGATGCGCTGCAGGCGGAGACCGTGCGCGCCGCCGTGACGGCCTGCAGTGACGCGACCTACGTCTATACCACTACCAAATCCAAGACCAGCCCTTCGAAGTTGCAGCGCGTGCTGCTGGCCGTGGGCGACGCCGCGAGTGCGAAGGCAGCCAAGGCCGGCCTGGACAAGGGCGTGGCCTTGGTCAAGGGCCTGGAATTTGCCAAAGAATGGGCCAACCGGCCGTCCAACCATGCCACGCCGACCCTGCTGGCCGGCGCCGCCAGGGAACTCGGCAAGCTGCGCAACATCAAGGTCGAGGTACTGGGCCCCAAAGAGGTCGCCAAACTGGGCATGGGCTCTTTCATGGCCGTGGCGCAGGGCACCGCCGAGCCGCTGCGATTCATCGTGCTGCGCTACGACGGCGCGGCAAAGTCCGAGGCGCCCGTGGTGTTGGTCGGCAAGGGTATTACCTTTGACACCGGCGGCATCTCCATCAAGCCGGCGGCCGAGATGGACGAGATGAAATTCGACATGTGCGGCGCCGCGAGCGTGCTGGGCACCTTCCGGGCCCTGGCCGAGTTGCAGCCCGCGCTCAATGTGGTGGGCCTGATCCCGGCCTGCGAAAACATGCCGGGCGGCCGGGCCATCAAGCCGGGCGACGTGGTGACCAGCATGAGCGGCCAGACCATAGAAATCCTGAACACCGACGCCGAAGGGCGCCTGGTGCTCTGCGATGCCTTGACCTATGCCGAGCGCTTCAAGCCCAGGGCAGTGGTCGACATCGCCACGCTGACGGGCGCCTGCGTGATCGCACTGGGCGGCGTGCGCAGCGGGATGTTTTCCACCGACGATGCCCTGGCCGAGGCGCTGGCGCAGGCCGGTGAGTCGGCCATGGACCTGTGCTGGAGGCTGCCGCTGGACGACGACTACGCCGAAGGCCTGAAGACCAATTTTGCCGACGTCGCCAATGTGGCCGGCAGGGCCGGCGGCGCGATCACCGCGGCCAAGTTCCTGCAGCGCTTTGCGGCCAGTTTTCCCTGGGCGCACCTGGACATTGCGGGCACCGCCTGGAAGGGCGGCGCCGCCAAGGGCGCCACCGGCCGGCCCGTGCCCCTGCTGCTGGATTACCTGTTGGGCCAGGCGGCTTCTGCCAAGCCCAGGGCGCCCGCCAAGCCGAAGGCCTCGGCTAAACCCAAGGCCGCTGCCAAAACACGGGCATGACCGAAATTGCTTTTCACTTCAACGTTCCCGACAAGCTGGGCTACAGCTGCCGGTTGCTACGAAAGGCTTACCTCAGCGGTGCCCAGGTGGTGGTGACGGGCGAGCCGGCGATGTTGGCGGAACTGGACCAGTTGCTGTGGAGTTTCTCGCCGGCCGAGTTTGTGCCGCACTGCCGCGCCGGTGCGGCCCGGATCACGATGGCCGCATCGCCCGTGGTGCTGGCCGAATCGCTGCAGGACTGCCCGCATTACGGCGTGCTCGTCAACCTGGGGCAGGGTATCCCGCCTGAGTTTGAACGCTTTGAACGTTTTATCGAAGTGGTGGCGCGAGCGGATGAAGACCGCCTTGCCGCGCGCAGTCGATGGAAGCATTACACCGACAGGGGGTACGCCATGAAACGGCATGACCTGGCCATGGCCGGGGAGGGCGCATGAACCGTCCGCCGCCCGCGCCGCCGCGTTTTGTGCCGACGCTGACGGAAGTTGTGCGGCCTGTCGCTGCGCCCATTCCGGCTCCGAGCGCGGCCTCGGCAGTGACGCCTGCCGCAACCTTTACAGCCCATGCGCCGCCATCCGTCCCGGCCCCTTCGGCGGATCTGCAAGAGCAGATGGTGCAGCGCGTGCTGCAACGGGTCGACCTGATGCTGGACCGGCGTCTGCGTGAAGTGGTGGGCCAGCTTATTCTTGAGCACACGCAAAGCCTTGCCCCACGTCTTCGCGAGGAGATAGAGGACGTGGTTCGCAAGTCCGTGAGCCAGGCTTTTGCGAACGAAACCAAGCCGCCGGCGGCCGGTGGTTAGGTCGCGCAGGTGACTGTTTTCGTTCGCGCATCTTGCGCGCTCGGCATCATCGCCAGTGCTGCTGAAACACCCACTCACATAAGCCGATCTGTTCCCCGGGTAAACCCCCTTATCAGAATTTAACCTAGGGACGTTGCTATGGTGCGGGCCCGGAAATTGCGTTATGTTCGGCCCCGTTGAGTAAAAAAATTCGTTCTCAACCTTTAACGGTAATTTCCTAATCGGAGTGTTTTTTATGCAAATGAAATTAAAACTGACAGTAGTGGCAGCCCTCGCCGCGGTTGCGGGTTTTGCTTCTGCCCAAGACGCAGTCGTCAAAATCGGCCACGTGGCACCGCTGTCCGGCTCGCAAGCTCATTACGGCAAAGACAATGAGAACGGCGTGCGCATGGCCATCGAAGACCTGAATGCACAAAACGTGGTCATCGGCGGCAAGAAGGTCAAGTTTGAAATTGTTGCTGAAGACGATGCCGCTGATCCAAAACAGGGCACCGCAGCCGCACAAAAACTGTGCGACTCCAAAGTCGCCGGCGTGGTCGGCCACCTGAATTCCGGCACGACGATTCCCGCTTCCAAGGTCTACAACGACTGCGGCATTCCCCACGTCACGGGCGCTGCAACCAACCCCAACCTGACCAAGCCAGGCTACAAGACCACCTACCGCATCATCGCCAACGACAACGCCCTGGGCGCTGGCCTGGCTTTCTATGCAGCTGACGCACTGAAGCTCAAGAAGGTCGCCATCATCGACGACCGTACCGCTTACGGCCAAGGCGTTGCTGAGGTGTTCAAGAAGACGGCCCTGGCAAAAGGCATGACCGTCGTTGACGAACAGTTCACCACCGACAAAGCCACCGACTTCATGGCCATCCTGACCGCGGTCAAGGCCAAGGCTCCTGACGCCATCTTCTTCGGCGGCATGGACCCACAAGGCGGCCCGATGCTGCGCCAGATGGAGCAACTCGGCATGAGCAACGTCAAGTACTTCGGCGGTGACGGCATCTGCACGGCCGAACTGGCCAAGCTGGCAGCCGGCGCCAAGACCATCGGCAACGTGGTCTGCGCTGAAGGCGGCGCTTCCCTGGCAAAAATGCCTGGCGGCGAAGCCTGGAAAAAGCGTTACGACGCCAAGTACCCCAACCAGTTCCAGGTTTACAGCCCGTACACCTATGACGCGACTTTCGTCCTGGTTGACGCCATGAAGCGCGCCGGTTCGTGGGATCCAAAGGTTTACACCCCTGAGCTGATCAAGACCAACTTCAAGGGCGTGACCACCACCATCTCCTTTGAACCCAATGGCGAACTGAAGAACCCCGCCATCACCCTGTACGTCTACAAGGACGGCAAGAAATCCGCTCTGAACTGATCGTTCAGCGCAGAATGAAAAAGCCACCGCAAGGTGGCTTTTTTTTGGCCGCTTCCGGCCGAGGCAGAAAGGAACGAAGGGAAAGAGAGGCGAAGTGAGGCGAAGAGGACGAAGGATGGGAGGAGCAGGCAAAAGGAATCGCCGATACATTGACCGCCAAAAGACAATGTGCGCGAGCTTCTTGCAATGGCCCGCCCAGAATGGCCTCAGGCAGGTGTCATACCTCCGGCTGTAAAGCGTCGGTGACGGGCTTGCCTGAAGTGCATGCAGGCCATCCTGCTGAAGCCTGAGGTGTCACAGCCCCTTGTTTCAGCCTGATGCGTCTCATGGGATCAACCTCTTCCTGGAGATTTAAAAATGGCGAAGCCGCAAGCAGGTCTGGAAAATCAAGCCGCCCCCCATGTCATGGGCGCCGTGGGCGACGAGGCCGTCGTACTCACCGATATGCTGGGGCGCAAACTGAAAATCAGGCCCATCGACATCCTCTATGAAAGCCAGCTCACCCGGATGTTCGGCACCGAGGCGGCGGCCAATCTTCCCTACATGATGGGTTTTGTGTATCCCGCTGCTTCGGTGTGCRAAATAGACGGGGTGGTTTATCCGCGCCCCACGAGCCAGCAGGAAGTCGATGACGCGATCCAGCGGCTCGGCCGCGAGGGTTTTGCCGCATTCCTGCAGCACATGCAATCGGAGATGGAAAAGCTCAAGCAGGCGGCTGAAGCAGGCGCGGAGCCGAAACGGGAATAGGCTCGGCTGGCGGGTTGGCACTTAGAGAGGCCAAATGAAAAACGGGGCGCAAGGCCCCGTTTTCATTGACTCACTGGCGGAAGAGGCGGGATTCGAACCCGCGGTAGGTTTAACCCTACGCACGCTTTCCAGGCGTGTGACTTAAACCGCTCATCCACCCTTCCGCGAAGCCTTTGATTATAGCAGTGCCCCGGCCTGCCGGGCTGAAAAACACGCCACAAATGCGCGTGCTAGTGCAGGGCGCCCTGGAAACGGTGCTTTTCCAGCTGGGCCATGGTGACAAATTCCAGAGCCCTGCTGTGGGTGGATTCCAGAATGACCGGCGGCGCGAAGCCGGCCTCGAGCGCCTCCCGCCAGCGGTTGGCGCACAGGCACCAGCGGTCGCCCGGCTTGAGCCCGGCAAAACGGTGGCCAGGCTGCGGTGTGCTGAGGTCATTGCCGCGCAAGGCGGAAAATGCCAGGAATTCGGCACTCACCCGCACGCAGATCAGGTGTGAGCCGAGGTCTGAGGCGTCCGTGTTGCAGCAGCCGTCGCGGAAATAGCCGGTCAGCGGGTCGTAGGAGCAGGGCACGAGCTCCGTGCCCAGGACATTCATTGCACTCATGGGTCTTGCCTGTGCGCGATGCGATAAGGGGAACTGCCTCAGGCCTTGTTGGCCTGCACCATTTTCATGGCGGAACTGATCAGGGCGCCAACCTCGGTCATGTTGCTGGGCACGATCAGGGTGGTTTTGGCTTCCTTGGCCACCTTGGAATAAGYGTCCACCGCCTGCTGGGCGACCTTGAGCTGCACGGCCTGCTCGCCGCCGGGCTGGCGGATGGCGGCCGCCACCATCTCGATGGCCTTGGCATTGGCGTCGGCAACGGCCATGATGGCCGCCGCTTCACCCTGGGCGTTGTTGATGGCGGCCAGTTTTTCGCCTTCGGAGCGGGCGATAAAGGCCTCACGCTCGCCGGTGGCGATATTGATCTGTTCCTGGCGGCGGCCTTCCGATGCCGCGATCAGCGCGCGCTTTTCACGCTCAGCGGTGATCTGCGACTGCATGGCATGCAGGATTTCCTTGGGCGGCGTCAAGTCCTTGATTTCATAGCGCAGGACCTTCACGCCCCAGTTCAGCGCCGCTTCGTCAATGGCGGCAACGACCTGCGCGTTGATGATGTCGCGCTCTTCAAAGGTTTTGTCGAGCTCCAGCTTGCCGATGACGGAGCGCAGCGAGGTCTGGGCCAGTTGCGTGACGGCCACGATGTAGTTGGACGAGCCGTAGCTGGCGCGCATCGGGTCGGTCACCTGGAAATACAGGATGCCGTCCACCTGCAGCTGGGTGTTGTCGCGCGTGATGCAGACCTGGCTGGGCACGTCCAGCGGGATTTCCTTGAGGCTGTGCTTGTAGGCGACGCGGTCCACAAAGGGAATCAGCCAGTTCAGGCCGGGAGTCAGGGTTCCCGCATATTTCCCCAGGCGCTCCTTGACCCAGGCATTTTGCTGGGGGACGACCTTGATGGCGCGGATGACAAAGATCATCGCGGCGATGAAAACGATAAGTGCTACATAAGACGACATGGTGATTCCCTCAGATTTTTTCTACGACCAGTTTGCTGCCAATGACTTCCCGGATACGGTGCGGGCCCGCGGAGGGCGTTGCGCCGGCCGCCTGTACAACCGCCCACTGCGCGCCGCGGTAGCGCACCATCGCCGTGCCGTCAGCTTGCCAGTCGTCGACCTGCACGGTTTCGCCGATATCCATGTTGACGTCCGGATTGATCCCGGGCGGCAGGGCTTCGGGGGCCCGGCTCCGGACAAAATGGGCAATGCCGACGGTGGCCGAGCCCACCACGGCCGCGGTGATGAGCTGCACCGAGGTTGAGGCGCCCAGGTGGGCGGCAACGGCCGCGGCCGCCAGCCCTATGGCCACCATCAGCAGGTAAAACGTTCCTGTCGCCAGTTCCACCGCGACCGCCACACCGGCCAGCAGCCACCAGATCGTCGATTCACTCATGCTTCCTCCTTTTGTCGGTCATGCGCTACATTTTGGGGCAATTAGACCCCAAGACAAGCGTAGCGCAACAATATGTCCTTACACTTCGCTGCTTGGAAAAAGCTTCACTCCCGCCGCTCAGGCTCAACCTGTCTATGCCTTTTGAGCGTTCCCCATGCCCTCCGACAGGTTCAGGGCGCCCTTGAACTGCTCTCCCCGCCATGAAATTCCGCTTTCCCATCGTCATCATTGACGAAGATTTCCGTTCTGAAAATACCTCCGGCCTGGGTATTCGCGCGCTGGCGCAAGCCATCGAGAGCGAAGGCTTCGAGGTGCTGGGCGTCACCAGCTACGGCGATCTTTCGCAGTTTGCGCAGCAGCAAAGCCGCGCCAGCGCTTTCATCCTGTCGATCGATGACGAGGAGTTTTCGCCCGGACCCGACCTCGACCCCGCCGTGTTGAACCTGCGCACCTTCATCGAGGAAGTGCGCCGCAAGAACCTGGACGTGCCGATTTACGTCTATGGCGAGACCAAGACCTCGCGCCACATCCCCAACGACATCCTGCGCGAGCTGCACGGCTTCATCCACATGTTCGAGGACACGCCCGAGTTTGTGGCACGCCACATCCTGCGCGAGGCCAAGAGCTACCTGGAAGGCGTGCAGCCGCCGTTCTTCAAGGCCCTGCTGGACTACGCCGAGGACGGCTCCTATTCCTGGCACTGCCCCGGCCATTCGGGCGGCGTGGCTTTTCTCAAGAGCCCGGTCGGGCAGATGTTCCACCAGTTTTTCGGCGAAAACATGCTGCGCGCCGACGTTTGCAATGCGGTGGAGGAATTAGGCCAGCTGCTGGACCACGACGGCGCCATTGGTGCCAGCGAGCGCAACGCCGCCCGCATCTTCAACGCCGACCACTGCTTCTTCGTGACCAACGGCACCTCCACCAGCAACAAGATGGTCTGGCACCACACGGTGGCACCCGGCGACGTGGTGGTGGTCGACCGCAACTGCCACAAGTCCATCCTGCACTCCATCATCATGACCGGGGCGATCCCCGTGTTCCTGAAGCCGACGCGCAACCATTTCGGCATCATCGGCCCGATTCCGCAGAGCGAATTCGAGCCGGACGCCATCCGCGCCAAGATAGACGCCAACCCTTTGCTCAAGGGCGTGGACAGCAGCAAGGTCAAACCGCGCGTGCTGACGCTGACGCAGTCGACCTACGACGGCGTGCTCTACAACACCGAAACCATCAAGGGCATGCTGGACGGCTATATCGACAACCTGCATTTCGACGAAGCCTGGTTGCCGCATGCAGCCTTCCACCCCTTTTATGGCGCCTACCACGCCATGGGCAAGAACCGCGTGCGGCCGAAGAAGGCCGTGGTCTACGCCACCCAATCCATCCACAAGCTGCTGGCCGGCATCAGCCAGGCCAGCCACGTGCTGGTGCAGGACTCGCAGGACGTGAAGCTCGACAGGCACCTCTTTAACGAGGCCTACCTGATGCACACCTCCACCTCGCCGCAGTACAGCATCATCGCCAGCTGCGACGTGGCCGCGGCCATGATGGAGCCGCCTGGCGGCACCGCGCTGGTTGAGGAAAGCATCGCCGAATCACTGGACTTTCGCCGTGCCATGCGCAAGATCGACGAGGAGTACGGTGACGACTGGTGGTTCAAGGTCTGGGGGCCGGACAAGCTGGTCGAAGAGGGGATCGGCGAGGCCCAGGACTGGATCATCAAGGGCGAATCCCGCAGCGCCAAGATGGCGAAAAACGGCGCCAACAACTGGCACGGCTTCGGCCAGATGGCCACCGGCTTCAACATGCTGGACCCGATCAAGTCCACCATCGTCACGCCCGGCCTGGACCTGAACGGCAAATTCGCCAAAACCGGCATCCCGGCCAGCATCGTGACCAAATTCCTGGCCGAGCACGGCGTGATCGTCGAGAAAACCGGCCTCTACAGCTTCTTCATCATGTTCACCATCGGCATCACCAAGGGCCGCTGGAATACGCTGCTGACGGCGCTGCAACAGTTCAAGGACGACTACGACAAGAACCAGCCGATGTGGCGCATCCTGCCCGAGTTCTGCCAGAAGTACCCCAAGTACGAGCGCATGGGCCTGGCCGACCTGTGCCAGCACATCCACACGCTGTACGCAAAATACGACATCGCGCGGCTCACAACTGAGGTCTACCTGAGCGACCTGGCGCCCGCCATGAAGCCCAGCGACGCCTATGCCCACATCGCCCACCGCACGACGGAGCGCGTGGAAATCGATCACCTGGAAGGYCGCATCACCGTGGGCCTGGTGACGCCTTACCCTCCGGGTATCCCGCTGCTGATTCCGGGCGAGGTGTTCAACAAGCGCATCGTGGACTACCTGAAGTTCTCGCGCGAATTCAACGCGCAGTGCCCGGGTTTCGAGACCGACATCCACGGCCTGGTGGAAGAGGTCGATGCCAAGGGCAAGACCCGCTACTACGCGGACTGCGTCAAGAAGTAAACAGGCCCGGCAGCCTCGGCCGCTTTAAACGGCAGCGTCCCGTACCCGCATGAAACTGGCAAAACGCGGGATGCCGCTGTCGTTCAGGCCGCGGAAACGGTAAGTCACGGTGCTGCCTACAGGCGGCGGGTTCTGGCGCAGCTCGTCGCTCAGGCCGCTGCCCAGCTTGAAGCGCCGGCCGGCCTTGCCGTCCGCGGCCGGCATCTCCACCAGCAGCGCGCCCACCATGCCCGCGTATTTGCCCCGGCCGGGAATGTGCGCCACGACGCGGGCTTCATCGTCTTCGTGCGGTTTGGCCTTGAGCAGGTCGTCGCTGCGCTGGCCTTTGTAGAGCGAGGCCCCGCGGTGCAGCATCAGGCCTTCGCCGCCGTGCTTGACGGTGATGGCGAGCAGCGCCTGCAGGGCCGCATGGCTGGCGACCTTGGACTGGGCCACGGCCTGTACCCAGGGCTGGTCGATGCGGCTCACGACGCCATTCAGCGCCGGGATGCGCTCGCTGAAGCGGCCGCCCTGCGCGGGCAAGTCGAACACCATGAAACGCATGCCCCGCCAGGCCGCCGCGTCCGCACTTTGCTGGCGCACCGTTGACATGGCGCGGGCAAACTGCCCGTGGCCTGCCCATAACTCGCCGTCCAGCGGCACCTTGGGCCAGCCTGCCGTGAACCAGCTCGGCGCCGCAATGCGTTCCCCGTTGCGGGTCAGCAGTTTCTCGCCGTCCCAGTAGCCGCGTATGCCGTCGTATTTTTCGCTGACCCAGTAGTCGGCCAGCGGGATGCCCGGGCGGTAGGCTTTGGCCAGCATGAGCTGCGGCGCTTCGGGTGCGGCTGTGGCGGCAAAGGCCGCGCTGGGCAGGGCGGGTGTCAGCAAGCCCGCGACGGCCAGCAGCAGGTGCAGGGCCTTGAGGCGAAAAACCGACATGGAAGCCGAAGCGCGGAAAGAGGGTGTTGGTGCTTGGTACGGTGCCATTTTTTTTTGACTTTTGGCTGTATGAATGTACAGTCTATAGTCCCCTGCCGAGCGCGGCAAGCCTTGCTCCAGGAAACTGTCGAGGGCGCGCCACATGCGCCTGGTTTTCCAACAAATCATTGAGAAAAAAGGATGCAAAACATGAGCCACCAAGGAAGCTGCCACTGCGGAAGGATTGCCTTTGAGGTCGAGGGCGAGCCCACCAGCGCGCTGGCCTGCAACTGCTCCATGTGCTCGCGCAAAGGCTCGCTGCTCTGGTTTGTCCCGCGCGAGCAGTTGCGCCTGCTCACGCCCGACGAGAACGCCAGTACCTATCTGTTCAACAAACACCTTATCCAGCACCGGTTTTGCCCCACCTGCGGCATCCACCCCTATGGCGAGGGCACGGGCCCGGACGGCAAGCGCATGGCCGCCATCAATCTGCGCTGTGTGCAGGACCTGGACCTTGCCGCCATCCCCGTCCAGCATTTCAATGGGCGGGCTGCATGACCTCTAGCGATATCGAATCCATAGAGCGGGCCACCTTGGCCGCGGTGTCTCCCGAAGCCGTCGAGGAATTCCAGGGCTGGCTGCTGCCCTTTGACAGCGGCACGGTCAGCCGGGCCCACAGCGCCGTGCCGCTGCGCCACGTACCGGCGGCCGAGGGCATGGTCGACCAGGTCGAAGCGCGCTACCGGGCGCGCGGCCTGCGCACGGTGTTCCGCCTGGCCAATGAAGCCTGTTTCGACGGCTTGCGGCAGGAGTTGGCGCGGCGCGGTTACCAATCGGGAAAGCCGGTGCTGGTTCAGGTGGCGCCGGTGCCGGCCATGCGCGCTACCAGTACGGCAGTGCCGGCCGAAACCGCCGATATGCCCGATGCGGCCTGGGCTGCGCTGTTCCTGGCCGAAGGTTTTGACCCGGTGGACGGCGCGAGCCGCGTCAAGGCCTTGAGCCGCGCCCGCGGTTCGGTCTATGCCAGCGTGCGCGAGAGCGGCAAAACCGTGGCCGCAGGCGCCGGCGCCTTTAGCCATGGCTGGTCCAGCGTGCACGGCATGCGCACCGACCAGGCCTTCAGGGGCAGGGGACTGGCCGGGCGGGTGCTGGCCGGCATTGCCGCCGTGGCCGAACAGCGCGGCATCGCACGGGCGTTTTTGCAGGTGGAAGACGTCAACACCCCGGCGCTGGCGCTGTACCGGCGCGCGGGGTTTGAGACCGTCTGGAGCTACGACTACTGGCGGCAACCATAGGCGGCTGCCCAGGCTTCAGGCCGCTTCGGCCGGCTCGGCGATGCCGCCCACGACGTGGCTGAAGCCGCCGTCGACATAGGTGATCTCGGCGCTCACCCCGCCGGCCAGGTCGCTCAGCAGGAAGGCCGCGACGTTACCCACGTCCTCAATCGTCACGTTGCGGCGAATCGGCGAGGCCTCGGCGACCACGCTCAGAATCTTGCCGAAGCCCTTGATGCCGCTGGCGGCCAGGGTCTTGATGGGGCCGGCGCTGATGCCGTTGACGCGCATGCCCTTGGGGCCCAGCGATTCGGCCAGGTAGCGCACCGAGGCTTCCAGGCTGGCCTTGGCCAGGCCCATGGTGTTGTAGTTGGGCACGGTGCGCACGGCGCCCAGGTAAGTCAGCGTGAGCAGCGCCGATTTCGGGTTGAGGTAGGGCAGGGCAGCCTTGGCCATGGCCGGGAAGCTGTAGGCACTGATGTCATGGGCGATCTTGAAGCCCTCGCGCGACAGGCCGTCGAGGAAGTCGCCGGCAATGGCTTCGCGCGGCGCATAGCCGATGCTGTGCACAAAGCCGTCAAACGTCGGCCAGGTCTGCGACAGGTCGGCGAACAGCTTGGCGATCTGCGCATCGTCGCCCACATCGCAGTCAAAAATCAGCTTTGAATCGAAATCGGCGGCGAATTCCGTGATGCGGTCCTTGAAGCGCTCTCCGACGTAGCTGAAAGCCAGTTCGGCGCCCTGTGCGTGGCAGGCCTTGGCGATGCCGTAGGCGATGGATCGGTTGGACAGCACGCCCGTGATCAACAGTTTTTTGCCAGTGAGGAATCCGGTGTGTGTCGCCATGCAGGTGCTCCAGTAAATGTGCGGAAGGTGGCCGGCAGGGGCGCGAGATTCGCGCGCCGGAAATTTGCCGACCTAACTAGGGCAGAATTGTCGCATGCGAAGTTTGCTGGTTTGGGTCCTGCTGGGAGTTTCAGCGCCGTCATGGGCCGCACATGGCTATGCTCTCTGGGGCGATCTCAAATATCCCGCGGGTTTTGCCCACTTCGACTACGTCAATCCGGCGGCGCCCAAAGGCGGCGACCTGCGCCTGGTCAGCAACCTGCGCTATTCAACCTTCGACAAATACAACCCCTTCACGATCAAAGGCTCGGCCCCGGCCTACCTGTCGGTGCTGATGTTCGATTCATTGCTGGCCGGCTCCATGGACGAAACCGCCGCGGGCTACGGCCTGCTGGCCGAGGACGTGCAGGTCGCGTCCGACCGACTGAGCGTGGTGTTCCGCCTGCGGCCGCAGGCGAAGTTCCACAACGGGATGCCGGTGGAGGCTGCGGACGTCAAGCATAGCTACGACACGCTGATGGGGCCTTACACCTCGCCCGCTTACAAGACCGCGCTGGAGGATGTGGCGGGCTGCGACGTGATCGACGCGCGAACCGTGCGCTTCCGGTTCAAGAAACCCAACCGCGAACTGCCGCTGACCGTGGGCGGCCTGCCGGTGTTCAGCCGCGCTTGGGGCGTGGTGGACGGCAAGCCCAAACGCTTCGACGAAGTTGTGATGGACACACCTATAGGCAGCGGGCCCTACAAGATCGGCCCGGTGCGTTTTGGCAAGGACATCACCTATGCGCGCGATCCCGGCTATTGGGCCCGCGACTTGAACGTGCGGCGCGGCGGCTACAACTTCGACCGCATCACCGTGAAGATCTACAAGGACAACACGGCGCGCCTGGAGGCCCTGAAGGCGGCCGAGTTCGACTTGATGAGCTTCTACTCGGCCGGCGACTGGGCGCGCCGCGTGACGGGCAAGCGTTTCGATTCGGGCGAACTGGTCAAACAGGATTTCCCGCACCGCCAGCCGGCCGGTTTCCAGAGCTATGTGCTCAACAGCCGCAAGCCCATGCTGTCCGACCCGCGTGTGCGCGAGGCCCTCGATCTGGCGCTGGACTATGAGTGGATGAACCGGCAGATGTTTTACAACGGCTACCCGCGCGTGCAGGACCTGTTCGGCAACACCGACTGCGCCGCCACGGGCCTGCCGTCGCCGCAGGAACTGGCCCTGCTGGAGCCCTTGCGCGCCAAGGTGCCGGCCGCCGTCTTCGGGCCCATGTACCAGCCGCCCAGGACGACCGGTGAAGGCCAGTCGCTGCGCAACAACCTGCGCAAGGCGCAGGCCCTGCTCAAGGACGCCGGCTGGACCTACCGCGACGGCGCGCTGCGCAACGCCAAGGGCGACGCCATGGTGCTCGACTACCTGGACAGCCGCGACACGGGTGTGCGCACGGTCGCGCCCTGGATGCGCAACCTGGAAAAGCTGGGCATCACGCTGCGCTTTTCGCCGGTGGACTTCGCGCTCTACCAGCAGCGGCTGGACAAATTCGAGTTCGACATTACGACCATCAACTTCCCGGGCACGCACGACCCGGGCCAGCAGCTGAGCGACATCTTCGGCAGCAAGGCGGCCGACACCGAAAGCTCGGGCAATTACTTTGGCGTCAAGAGCCCGGCCGTGGACGCACTGGTTACCGCGGTGGTCGGCGCCAGGACCAAGGCCGAATTGATCCCGGCCTGCCGGGCGCTGGACCGCGTGATCATGCACAGCCACTACCTGATTCCCCAGTGGACGCTGACCTCGCACCGCCTCGCCTACAACGCCTGGCGGCTGGGCTTCAAACCGCCCATGCCGCCTTATGCCGGGGCGGAAGACTGGGTGATGATGGCCTGGTGGGCCAAACCCGTGCCCCAAGGAAAGTAGCCAGATGTTCGCCTACGCCCTCAAACGCCTGCTGCTGATGATCCCCACTTTGCTGGGCGTGCTGCTGATCACCTTTGCCGTGATCCAGTTCGTGCCCGGCGGGCCGGTGGAGCAGTACCTGTCGGACGCCAAGGGCGGCTTCGGCGGCGTGGAATCGGGCGGCTCCAGCTACCGTGGCAACCAGGGCGTGGACCCCAAGCGCCTGGAGGCGATCAAGGCCTTGTACGGTTTCGACAAGCCGGCCCATGAGCGGCTGGTGCAGATGCTGGGCCAGTTCGCCCGCTTCGACCTGGGCAAGAGCTTTTTCCAGAACAAGGATGTGTGGACGCTGATCCTGGAGAAGCTGCCGGTGTCCATCAGTCTGGGACTGTGGACTTTTTTCATCAGCTACGGCGTGGCCGTGCCCCTGGGCGTGGCCAAGGCGGTGAGGGCCGGGAGCAAGTTCGATCTGATCACCACCTTGCTGATACTGGTGGGCTATGCCATTCCGGGTTTTGTGCTGGGCGTTGTGTTGCTGGTGATCTTTGGCGGGCAGCTGCAGTGGTTTCCCTTGCGCGGGCTGACCTCACCGAATTGGGATGAATTGAGCGTGGGTGCGAAGATCGTGGACTACCTCTGGCACATCACGTTGCCGGTAACCGCCATGGTGTTCGGCAGTTTCGCGGTGACGGCCATGCTGACCAAGAACTCGTTCCTGGAGGAGATTCGCAAGCAATATGTGCTGACGGCGCGCGCCAAGGGCCTGGCCGAAAACCGCGTACTCTGGAAACACGTGTTCCGCAATGCGCTGATTCCCATCATTACCGGCTTTCCGGGCGCGTTCATCGGGGCGTTCTTCACGGGGGCGCTGCTGATCGAGACGCTGTTTTCCCTGGACGGCATGGGCTTGCTCAGCTACGAGAGCGTGATCCGGCGCGACTATCCCGTGGTGCTTGGAACGCTTTATCTGTTCACATTGATTGGGCTTTTTACCAAGCTGATCAGCGACCTCTCTTACGTACTGGTGGATCCTCGTGTCAAATTCGACTAGCAACGGCACCCCCGCGCCTGTGGCTGACGTCGCAGCGCTCCACGTCAGCCCGGCCCGACGCGCCTGGCGGCGTTACCGCCGCAACCCGCTGGGTTTCTGGAGTCTGGTGCTTTTCTGTGCAATGGTGGTGCTCAGCCTGTTCGCCGAAGTTATCTCCAACGACCGGCCGCTGGTCGTGCGCTACGAGGGCACCCTTTATTTCCCCATCGTCAAGGATTACTCGGAGCAGACCTTCGGCGGTGACTTTCCCACGCCCGCGGACTACCTGGACCCATTCATCCGCGACCGCATCACCGCCGGCGCCAACTGGGCGATCTATACACCCAACCCTTACGGCCCCAAGACCCTGAACTACTTCGCCAAGTCCCCCAGCCCGGCCGCGCCCACGCGCGACAACTGGTTCGGCACCGACGACCGGGGGCGCGACCTGCTGGCGCAATTGATCTACGGATTTCGCGTCAGCGTCCTCTTCGGCTTGGCGCTGACCGTGACCGGTACGGCGCTGGGCATCCTGGCGGGGGCGGTGCAGGGGTATTTCGCGGGCAAGACCGACCTGCTGATGCAGCGCCTGATCGAGATCTGGAGCGCGATGCCCGCACTCTATTTGCTCATCATCTTCAGTGCCATCTTCGCGCCCAGCATCGCGCTGCTGCTGATCCTGTTGTCGGTGTTCGGCTGGATGGACCTGGCCGACTACGTGCGCGCGGAGTTCCTGCGCAACCGCCAGATGGACTATGTGCGGGCGGCCAGGGCCCTGGGCGTCAGCAATTTGCAGATTATGTGGCGGCACATCCTGCCCAACAGCATGACGCCGGTCGTGACCTTTCTGCCGTTTCGCATGAGCGGCGCCATCCTGGCGCTGACCTCGCTGGATTTCCTGGGCCTGGGTGTGCCGCCCGGCACGCCTTCGCTCGGCGAACTGCTGTCGCAGGGCAAGAACAACATCGACGCCTGGTGGATTTCGCTGTCCACCTTTCTGGTGCTGGTCATGACATTGCTGTTGCTGACTTTCATGGGCGACGCCTTGCGTGACGCCATGGACCCCAGGAAGGCCGACTGATGGCCGCGCCGCTGCTTGACGTTCAGAACCTGCGGATTTCGTTCGCGGGCAAATCCGTGGTCCACGGCATTGATTTTTCCATCGCTCCCGGCGAAAAGCTGGCGCTGGTGGGCGAGTCCGGCTCGGGCAAGACCGTGACCGCACTCAGCCTGCTGCGGCTGGCGCAGAACGCCGCGGTGAACGGGAAGGCTGTTTTTGCCGGTGTCGATGCGGCCGAACGCGCGGCCAGCGGGGCTCCGCCCAAGGCGCCGGTGGACTTGCTGTCCCTCAGCGAGCAATCCCTGCGCGGGATTCGCGGCCGCGACATCGCGATGATCTTCCAGGAGCCCATGACGGCGCTCAATCCTCTCTACAGCGTCGGCGACCAGATTGCCGAGGTGCTGGAACTCCACAAAAGCCTGACCCGAACCGAAGCGATGCAGGGTGCCATCCAACTGCTGGCCGACACCGGCATTCCCGAGCCCGAGCGCCGTGCCAGGGCTTTTCCGCACCAGCTCTCGGGCGGGCAGCGGCAGCGGGCGATGATCGCCATGGCGCTGGCCTGCCAGCCTGGGCTGCTGCTGGCCGACGAGCCCACCACGGCGCTGGACGTCACCCTGCGCGGCCAGATCCTCGACCTGCTGGGCGCGCTGCAGCAGCGCAACGGCATGGCCGTGCTGCTGATCACCCACGACCTCAACCTGGTGCGC
The DNA here is from genome assembly GCF_056402935.1 of Polaromonas sp. P3_B1. Taxonomy (NCBI): domain Bacteria; kingdom Pseudomonadati; phylum Pseudomonadota; class Betaproteobacteria; order Burkholderiales; family Comamonadaceae; genus Polaromonas; species Polaromonas sp. P3_B1. The sequence goes on along the minus strand of NZ_JBFUGK010000038.1, from coordinate 5,160 downwards.
AAGTTCGCCGACCGGGTCGCGGTGATGGAAAACGGCCGCATCGTGGAGCAGGGCGCCGTGGCCGAGGTGTTTGCGCGGCCCCAGCACCCCTATACCCGCAAGCTGATCGACAGCAAGCCGCGGCGCGACGGGCTGGCGACGGCCGGTGCCTCGGCGGATGCCGCGATCACGATGAAAGCCGAGCGGCTGCGCGTGAGCTATCCAGTGCCGGTTCCTGGCATACGCGGGTGGTTCAAGCGCGGTGAATTTGTGGCGGTGAAAGAAGCCAGCTTCCAGATTCCGGCCGGCAGGACCCTGGGGGTGATTGGCGAATCGGGCTCCGGCAAGTCCACGCTGGCGCTGGCCAGCCTGGGATTGCTGCCTTTTTCAGGGCAGTTGCAGGCGGCCGGCCAGGCCTGGGGCCGCGAGGCCGCGCGTGACAAAGCCATGCGCCGGGCGGTCCAGGTGGTGTTCCAGGACCCATTTTCCTCACTCTCGCCGCGCATGAGTGTCGAAGCCATCGTGGAGGAGGGCTTGCGCGTGCACGAGCCCGGCCTGGCCCCCGCAGCCCGGCGCGAGCGGGCCGTGCAGGCGCTGGCCGATGTCGGTATGACCGAGGCCCAGTTTCCGGGCTTGCTGCAGCGCTACCCGCACGAATTTTCGGGCGGGCAGCGCCAGCGCCTGGCGATTGCCCGGGCGCTCATCATCAATCCCAGCCTGCTGGTGCTGGACGAACCGACCAGCGCCCTGGACGTGACCATCCAGAAGCAGGTGCTGGGGCTGCTGCAAAAACTCCAGCGCGAGCGCGGCCTCAGCTATTTGCTGATCACGCACGACGTGGACGTCATACGCGCCATGGCGCATGAAGTCATGGTGATGAAGGACGGCGATGTGCTGGAATCCGGCTCGCTCAGCGAGGTGCTGGATTCGCCGCGCCATCCTTATACGCGTGTGCTTGTGACGGCGGTATAGGTCCGTAGTTTTGAAAATTTACTTTAAATAATCAAAAAATCCCCATGATTTCATTGAGAATTTTGATGTTTACCCGTGGGCATCGTTGAAAGTCAGTGCACGGTGCCCATCTTTGTTTCTACCTGTCCCGCCACAAGCTGGCAATCAGTGAGTGACGGTGTGATGGCTTAACAAAAAGGGTGAAGGCGGGCGGCGCTCGCCGGAGTTTTGAGCGGCGGCTCTCGTGTCAGGCACGGAAATTGTTTGCATCGAGGGGCGCAGCACGTTACAATAAGAGCTTCACGACCAAATGGGCGGGTTTTCACCGCCCATTTTTTTTGGGCGTTTGTTTTTGAACTATTGAACTAATAGAGCGGGTTTTAAAAGACTGAATGGCATTGCAAGAGACGATTGAGCAAACTGTGACGGGACTGGGCTACGAGCTGGTCGAGATCGAGCGCACCGGCGGCGGTTTGCTGCGTGTCACGATCGACATGCCTTACGTCCAGGGTGCCGAGCAGTTCATCAATGCCGAAGACTGCGAAAAAGTCACCCGCCAGCTGCAGTTTGTTCTGGAAGTCGAAGGCGTCGAATACGCCCGCCTGGAGGTCAGTTCCCCAGGTATCGACAGGCTGCTGCGCGGTGAAAAGGATTTTGAGCGTTTTGCCGGCGAACTGGTCGACATCACGCTGAAGGCGCCGATCGGCGTGGCGGCCAGCGCCGGCTCGACGGTGACGGCCAGCCGCAAGAAATTCCGCGGCACGCTGGAGCGAGCCGAGGCCGGCTGGCAAATCGTCTGGAGTGACGAGCCCCCGGCCAAACCCGGCCAGAAGATTAGCAAGAAAAGGATTCCCGCACCGTTGCAGGCGCTGGGTTTCACGCTCGACGAACTTCACCAGGCGCGACTCGCGCCGGTGGTGGACTTCAAGGGCCGGAAACCCAAGTCGCTCCCCGGCGCCGGTTCCTCCACACCGAATTAAATTTCAAGAAATGAAGAAAGGCAGGCTTGTGAAATGAATCGCGAACTGTTGATGTTGGTTGATGCCATCTCGCGCGAAAAAAACGTGGAACGCGACGTCGTGTTCGGCGCGGTCGAGCTTGCGCTCGCCTCGGCCACCAAAAAGGTGTACGAAGGCGAAGTGGACATTCGTGTGGTGATCGACCGTGACAGCGGTAATTACGAGACCTTCCGCCGCTGGCTCGTGGTGCCGGACGAAGCCGGCCTGCAGAACCCCGAAGCCGAAGAGCTCGTGAGCGACGCGCGCGACGAGATCGCCGACATCGAAGAGGGCGACTACATCGAAAAGCCGGTTGAAAGCCTGCCTATCGGCCGTATCGGCGCGCAAGCGGCCAAGCAGGTCATCCTGCAGAAAATCCGCGACGCCGAGCGCGAAATGCTGCTCAACGACTTCATGTCACGCGGCGACAAGATCTTTGTCGGTACCGTCAAGCGCATGGACAAAGGCGACATCATTGTCGAGTCCGGGCGCGTCGAGGGCCGCCTGCGCCGCGGCGACATGATCCCCAAGGAAAACCTGCGCTCCGGCGACCGCGTCCGCGCCATGATCATGGAAGTCGACACCACCCTGCGCGGCGCGCCCATCATCCTCTCGCGCACCGCGCCCGAGTACATGATCGAGTTGTTCCGCCAGGAAGTGCCCGAAATCGAGCAAGGCCTGCTGGAAATCAAATCCTGCGCCCGCGACCCCGGTTCGCGCGCCAAGATCGCCGTGCTGTCGCACGACAAGCGTGTCGACCCCATCGGCACCTGTGTCGGCGTGCGCGGCACCCGCGTCAATGGTGTGACCAACGAGCTTGCCGGCGAACGCGTCGACATCGTGCTCTGGAGCGAAGACCCGGCCCAATTCGTCATCGGCGCGCTGGCCCCGGCCAATGTGTCCTCCATCGTGGTCGACGAAGAGCGCCATGCCATGGACGTGGTCGTCGATGAAGAAAACCTGGCCATCTCCATCGGCCGCGGCGGTCAGAACGTGCGCCTCGCCGCCGAGCTGACCGGTTGGAAGATCAACATCATGACGGCCGACGAGTCTGCCCAGAAGCAGGCCAGCGAAACCGACACCAGCCGCAAGCTCTTCATGGAAAAGCTCGATGTGGACGAGGAAATCGCCGACATCCTGATCTCCGAGGGCTTCACCAGCCTCGAAGAAGTGGCCTATGTGCCGCTGCAGGAGATGCTCGAGATCGAGTCCTTCGACGAAGACACCGTCAATGAGCTGCGCACGCGCGCCAAAGACGCGCTGCTGACGATGGAAATCGCCAAAGAAGAAAATGCCGAAGGCGTTTCGCAGAACCTGCGCGACGTCGAAGGCCTCACGCCAGAGCTGATCGCCAAATTGACCGAAGCGGGCGTTACCACCCGCGACGACCTGGCCGACCTGGCTGTGGACGAACTTACAGATATCACCGGCCAGTCTGCGGACGAAGCCAAAGCCCTGATCATGACCGCTCGCGCGCATTGGTTTACCGATGAGCCCGCTGCCGCTGACACCCCTGCGCCCGCAGCGGCCCAAGAGCAGTGATCATGAAAGGCCTGCAGGAAAAAAACATATGTCCAGTACCACTACCGTCGCTGAATTCGCAGCTGAACTCAATAAATCCACCGCCACGCTGATCGAGCAATTGACCAGCGCGGGCGTCGCCAAGGCACAACCCGGCGACCCCCTGTCCGAGGCGGACAAGCAAAAGCTCCTGGGCTATTTGCAGGCCAGCCATGGCACTGTCACGGCCGAGCGCAAAAAAATCACGCTGGTGAAGAAGTCCACCAGTGAAATCAAGCAGGCCGACGCCACCGGCAAGGCGCGCACCATCCAGGTGGAGGTCCGCAAAAAGCGCACCTTCATCAAACGCGACGAAGGCTCGGACCAGCCCGCTGAAGAAGTGCAGCCCGAAGTGGCAGCACCGCCGCCGGCACCCGTCGTCGATGACGCCGAGCTGATTCGCCGCGAGGAGGAAGCCCGCCGCCACGCTGAACTGCTGCGCCGCCAGGAGCAGGAGCTCGCCGAAAAACGCCGCCTGCGCGAAGAGCAGGATGCGAAGGACGCCGCGCGCGAGCAGGAGCGCCTGGCCGCCGAGCAGACCGCCCAGGCTGCCGCTGCCGCCGCCGATGCGGCAAAGAAGGCCAAGCCCGCAGTCGGCAAGGCCAAGGAAGCCGCCGCGCCGACGGCCGCCGCCTCCAAGGCCGCCGAAACCGCCGCCGCCGAGCAAGCCACCAAATCCGCTGACGCCGCTGCCGCGGCTGCGGCCGCCAAGGCCAAGGCCACCGCTGAATTCCAGGCCGACGCCGCCAAGGCGCAGGAACTGCAGGAACGCCGCCGCAAGGCCGAGGCCGAAGCCGCAGGCATTCGCGCCATGATGTCCGCGCCCAAGCGCGTGCTGGTGCCGCACGTCGATCCCAAAGCCGCCATCAAAGGCACGCTGCACAAGCCGGCAGGTGCGCCGGGCGCGGCTGCCAAGCCGGGTGCTCCCGCAGCTGCTGGCGCTCCAGGCGCCGCCGGCAAAAAGGAAGTCAAGTCGGAGAACCTGTCTTCCACCTGGAAGGACGACGCCGCCAAGAAGAAGGGTATTCCGAGCCGTGGCGCGCCTGTCGTGCCCGGACGCGGCAATTTCCGCAGCGGCCCGCGCGGCCGCCGCGGCAACGACCGCGAGGCACGCCCCGAGTCCACTTTTGTGGCGCCGACCGAGTTCAAGGTCATCGAAGTGCATGTGCCTGAAACCATCACCGTGGCGGAACTGGCGCACAAGATGAGCGTCAAGTCCTCCGAGGTGATCAAGCACCTGATGAAGCTCGGCCAGATGGTCACCATCAACCAGCCGCTGGACCAGGACACCGCCATGATCGTGGTGGAAGAAATGGGCCACAAGGCGGTTACCGCCGCGCTGGATGATCCGGAAGCCTTTACCGACGACGACGTTCAAGGCCAGCAGGCTGAACTGCTGCCGCGTGCTCCTGTGGTTACCGTCATGGGCCACGTCGACCACGGCAAGACCTCACTGCTTGACTACATTCGCCGCGCCAAAGTGGCGGCGGGTGAAGCCGGCGGCATTACGCAGCACATCGGCGCCTACCACGTGGAAACCCCGCGCGGCATGGTGTCCTTCCTGGACACCCCGGGTCACGAGGCCTTCACCGCCATGCGTGCCCGCGGCGCACAGGCCACTGATATCGTGATTCTGGTGGTCGCGGCCGACGACGGCGTGATGCCGCAAACG
>NZ_JBFUGK010000037.1:0-61785 GCF_056402935.1 Polaromonas sp. P3_B1 | reverse complement strand
GCATAGGCTTGCTGGCCGGGGGTTGCCCGGCGGCAAGTAACTTTCTTTTGCTTCGCCAAAAGAAAGTCACCAAAGAAAAGGCGACCCGCAGTCTGGGTCCCTACGCTTCGCTTCGGGCAACCTGCGGTGCTCGAGCCAAGCGGGGTCAAAAACAACTCGCTTCGCTCAGACACGTTTTTGCCCTGATCCGTTTGTCTCTGCGCTCCTCGGCCCAGCCAGAACGGGGCAATCGGGAGCGGGGACAAAGGCAAACAAGGACACGCCAAGGCGTGTCCTTGTTTCTTCAGGTATTCGGTATTGGTATTCGGCTGCTCGGTATTTCTGTTCCCACCCCTTGTGTCTGCGCCGAGGAGCGCAGGGCCAGACGGATAAGGACAAAAACGTGTCTGAGCGAAGCGAGTTGTTTTTGACCCCGTCTGGACCGAGCACCACAGGCTGCCCCGGAGCAAAGCGCAGGGGACGCAGGAACCAGGGTCGCCTTTCTTTTGCTTACTTTTGGTGTTTGCATAACTTCGCTGTGCGAAGTGAGCAAACCCCGCGCGCGTAGCGCGCCTTTGGCGAACAAAGAAAACCCGCCCTGCGGGTTTCGGTAAAAGTGAGTTGCCGCCGGGCAACCCCCGGCCAGCAGTCCTAAAAAAAGACCCCTCATCTTGAAAGAAGGAGAAAGAAGAGAAGATCAAGCAAGAACCTCTTTCCTGCGCCCAAACCTCCGCCCCAACCGATCAAACCCAAGATAAATAACCGGCGTTGTAAACAGCGTGAGCATCTGGCTGACGATCAGCCCGCCAAAAATCGACAACCCCAGCGGCTGCCGCAGCTCGGCCCCCTCACCAAACCCCAGCATCAGCGGCACCGCGGCGAACAGGGCGGCCAGCGTCGTCATGAGGATGGGGCGAAAGCGCAGCAGGGCCGCCTGGTGAATCGCTTCCTGGGGGGACTTACCTTCGTTGCGTTCGGCGTCTATCGCAAAGTCGATCATCATGATGGCGTTTTTCTTCACGATGCCTATCAGCAAAATGATGCCGATGATGCCGATCACCCCGAGGTCGGAGCCGCTGAGCATGAGGGCCAGCAGCGCGCCCACGCCGGCCGAGGGCAGGGTGGACAGAATCGTCAGCGGGTGGATATAACTTTCGTAGAGCACGCCCAGCACGATGTAGACGCAGATCACGGCCGCGAGGATCAGCCACAGCTGGTTGGACAGCGAGGCCTGGTAGGCGCCGGCTGCGCCGAGGAAGTTCAGGGTCACGCTGCCGGGCAGGCCGATGTCTTTGGCGGCCTGGCGGATCTCGTCTACGGCGCGGCCCAGGGACATGCCGGGTGCGGTGTCAAAGCCCAGCGTGGTGGCCGGGTACTGGGCTACGCGGGTGATCTGCAGCGGCGCGGGCTGCTCGCGTATGGTGGCGATCGCCGAGAGCGGCGTGGTGGTTCCCGATCCGGTCTTGAGCCGCAGGGCGCCCAGCGAGGCGGGTGTGGCCAGCGGGTCCGGCATGGCTTCGAGGATCACGCGGTACTGGTTGGTCTCGGTGAAGATGGTGGAGACGATGCGCTGGCCGAAGGCGCTGTACAGCGCGTCGTCGATAGCCGAAGTGGTGACGGCCAGGCGCGAGGCGGTATCGCGGTCTACGTTGATGTAGGCCGAGGCGCCGCTGGAGCCGGCGTCCGATGCCACGTTGCGCACGCCATCGAGCTGGCGCATGCGTTCGGCCAGCTTGTTGGCCCAGAGCACCACGGTGGCGTTGTCCGAGCCTTCAAGCGAAACGCGGAACTGCGTGGGGCCGGTCTCGGCGTCAATCGTCAAATCCTGCGTGGGCTGCAAATAGAGTGTCACGCCGGCCACCTTGCCGACGCGCTCCTTGAGCCTGTCCATGGTCTCTTGCTGGCTGCCGCTGCGGCTGGATTTGAGGTTGATCAGCATGCGGCCGGTGTGCAGCATGGTGTTGTTGGCCGCGTCCACRCCAATGAAGGAGCTCAGCGTCTCCACRTCSGGGTCTTCMAGAATGGCCTTGGCGGCCGCCTGCTGCAGCCCGGCCATGCGGGCATACGAAACCGACTGCGCCGTTTCAATGCGGGCCTGCAGCTGGCCGGTGTCCTGCGTAGGAAACAGTCCCTTGGGAATCAGCACATACAGCAGCACCGTGAGCAGCAGCGTGGCCAGCGCCACCAGCAGGGTCAGGCCCTGGCGCTTGAGCACCCAGGTGAGCCAGCGGTCGTAGTGGTGGATGACCTTGTCGAAAAAGCGCTGCATGGCCTGGCCGAACCTGCCGCCTTCCACCTCGCCTTCGGGGTGGCGCGTGAGCCAGCGCGCCGACATCATGGGCACCAGGGTCAGCGAGACCACCGCGGAGATCAGGATGGTGATGGCCAGCGTGACGGCGAACTCGCGGAAAAGCCGGCCCACCACGTCGCCCATGAAAAGCAGCGGGATCAGCACCGCGATCAGCGAGACCGTCAGCGAGATGATGGTGAAGCCGATTTGCGTCGCGCCCTTGAGGGCGGCAGCCATGGGGTCCTCGCCTTCCTCGATGTAGCGCGAGATGTTTTCGATCATCACGATGGCGTCGTCGACGACGAAGCCGGTGGCGATCGTCAAGGCCATCAGGCTCAGGTTGTTCAGGCTGTAGCCCAGCAGGTACATGGCACCGCAGGTGCCGATGAGCGAAATCGGCACGGCCAGGCTGGCGATCACGGTGGCGCGCAGGCTGTGCAAAAACGCAAAAATCACCAGCACCACCAGCAGCACGGCCAGCACCAGTTCGATTTCCACATGCAGCACCGAGGCGCGTATGCCGGTGGTGCGGTCGCTCAGCACGTCAACCTGCAGCGCGGTGGGCAGGCCGGCCTGCAGCTCGGGCAGGCGGGCCTTGATGGCGTCCACCGTGGCGATCACGTTGGCGCCCGGTTGGCGCTGCACGTTGAGGATGATGGCCGGCTTCATGCCTGACCAGGCGCCCAGCTTGATGTTCTCGGCGCTGTCGACCACTTGCGCGACGTCGGAGACACGAATCGCCGCGCCGTTGCGGTAGGCGATGACGAGGCGCTGGTAGTCGCTGGCGGCGACCAGCTGATCGTTGGAGTTGATGGAGTACGAGCGTGTGGGCCCGTCAATGCTGCCCTTGGCGCCGTTGGCGTTGGCGGCGCTGATGGCGGTGCGCAGCGAATCCAGGCCCAGGCCGTAGGAGGCCAGGGCGCGCGTGTCGGCCTGTATGCGCACGGCGGGGCGCTGCCCACCGCTCAGCGAGACCAGGCCCACGCCGTTGACCTGGCTGATCTTGAGCGCCAGGCGTGTGTTGACGATGTTCTGCACTTCGGTGAGCGGCAGCGTGTCGGAGGTAATCGCCAGCGTGAGCACCGGCGCATCGGCCGGATTCACCTTGGCGTACACGGGCGGGGCGGGCAGGTCGGCGGGCAGCAGCGAGCCGCCGGCGTTGATGGCAGCCTGCACTTCCTGCTCGGCCACGTCCAGCGTCAGCCCCAGGCCGAACTGCAGCGTGACGATGGAAACGCCGGCCGCGCTGGTGGAGCTCAAACGCTGCAGCCCGGACATCTGGCCGAACTGGCGCTCCAGCGGCGCGGTGACCGTCTGGGCCATGACTTCGGGGCTGGCGCCGGGGTAGAGCGTCTGCACCTGGATGGTCGGGTAGTCGACCTGCGGCAGAGCCGACAGCGGCAAGAACCTGAAACCCACGAGGCCGGCCAGCACGATGGCCACCATCAGCAGCGAGGTGGCGACCGGGCGCAGGATAAAGGGACGTGAGGGACTCATGCGGGGAAATCCTGACGGGAAGGCGTCATTGCGCCGGCCGTTCGCCGCCCTGGCGTTTTTCCCTCATGCTGCGCCAGCGTTCGAGCGCGGCGGGGTCGCCGGCGTCGATGGCCGCGAGAAAGCGTTGGCGACGCTCCAGGGCCGCCGGGTCGTCCTTGACCTGGTCCAGCATGCGCTTGCGTTGTTCGGGGGTCGGGCCTTCAGCCGATGCGGAGGCCGCAGCCGGGGCGCTGGCCGCAGATGACGAAGAGGCGGGCGCGGCGGATGCTGCTGCGGAAGGCGCCGGTGCGGAAGCGCCCGAACCCGGTGCGGAGGCCGCGCCGCGCTGGCGCTTGCCACCGCCGCCGCCAGGGCCGCGTCCCCCGCCGCCGGGCGGATCGCCGGGCAGCACCACCGACGCGCCGTCTTTGAGCCGGTCCGCGCCTTCGGTGATGACGCGCTCGCCGACTTCCAGGCCGGAAGCGATCACGACCTTGTCGACCGTGGCCTGGCCGCGCTTGACGGGCCTGAGCGAGACGGTGCGCTCCTTGGCGTTAACCACATAGACATACTCGCCGTTGCTGCCCATGCGCAGGGCCGTCACCGGCACCACGATCGCATTGTCTATGGTGCGCACCTGCAGGCGCACGTTGACGAACTGGCTGGGGTAGAGCTTGAGCTCGCTGTTGGCAAAGCGGGCCTTGGCCTTCACGGTGCCGGTGGTGATGTCGACCTGGTTGTCCAGCGAGGCGAAACTGCCGGTGTCCAGCGTGACGGCGCGTGTCCTGTCGAGCGCGGTGACTTGCATGGCGACGCCTTTGGCGGCGTTTTGCTGCAGCTCGCCAACCTGGTCCTGCGGAATCGCGAAAACAACATCAATGGGCGTGACCTGGGTGATGAGGGCAATGCCGTTGGCGTCGCCGCTGCTCACCACATTGCCCACGTCCACGGCGCGCAGGCCGACGCGGCCGCTGATGGGCGCGACCACACGGGTGTAGCCGAGGTTGAGGCGGGCCGTGCCTTCATTGGCCTTGTCGATGACGACCGTGCCTTCAAGCTGCTTGACCAGCGCGGCCTGGGTGTCGACGTCCTGGCGGGCGATGGAGTCCTGCTCCAGCAGTGTCTTGTAGCGCTGCAGCTGCACGCGCGCGCTGTCGAGCTGGGCTTCGTCGCGCTGGCGCTGGCCGCTGGCCTGCATCAGCGCCATTTCAAACTGGCGCGGGTCTATGGTGGCCAGCAATTCGCCGGCCTTGACCATCTGGCCTTCCTTGAAGAGCACTTTCTGCATCACGCCCGAGACCTGGGGCGTGACCCTGACGCTGGCCTGGGGCGTGACGGTGCCCAGGGCTTCCAGAACAATCGGAATGCTGGCGCGTTCGGCGGTGGCCACACCGACCGTGGTGGCCGGCGCGCCTCGCCTGCCGCCGGCAAAACCGCCGGCGCCGCTGTCGGCGGAAGGGTGGRTTAAATGCCAGGCCAGCCAGCCGGTGCCGGCCAGGATGATCACGGCGATCACACTGCCTATGATGGACGCGCGGCGGCTGATGCGCTTGCGCGGTGGGGTTGCGGCGCCGGTTTGCGGCGTTTCGGCTTTGGGGTCCATCGGCTGTCCTTGGGTGCCCGCCGCGCCACCAGGTGGATGCGGCATTTTTTGTGTTTGATGAGGGCTGTTGGCCAAGCCCTGAGGGCCTGCTCAGACAGCGCTCAGGAATTATCACTGCAAGGCTGCGGGCGCACGTATACGGCCCGATAGAGGCTCGTAAATATCCGGTAAAGCGGACTCGGGCCTACACCGCGGCGGGCAGTTGTCTGTTGTTTGCGCCTTCTCCCTCCGGGGAGAGGGAGTGAACCGGGGGCGGGATTAGCCCAGCAAGGCCGCCACATCCGCGAGGCGCGGAATGCCGTCTATGGCGCCGTGCCGCGTCACCGAGAGCGCGGCCGCCGCATTGGCCCATTGCATCGCGGCGGGCAGCGTTTCCCCGCGTGCCAGTGCGGCCGCGAGCGCGCCGGTGAAGGTGTCGCCTGCGCCTATGGTGTCGCGCACCGCCATGGCGCGGCCCGGTATCGAATGGGGAGGTTGGCCAGCCTGGTAGAGCCGGCAGCCGGCCGCGCCCAGCGTGACCAGCACGGCGCGGGCGCCGCGGCTGAGCAGGCGTGCGGCGGCCTGGTCGGCCGAGCCGGCATGGGCCTTGCCAGCCAGCAACAGGAGTTCACTCTCATTGGGCGTGAGCACGTCGACCAGCGCGAGCATCTCGTCGCTGAGCGGCCGTGCGGGTGCGGGATTGAGCACGGTCAGCGCGCCGCCCGCGCGAGCCAGGGCAAAGGCCTGCATCGCGGCCTCGGCCGGCACTTCGCAGGACGCCATCACGACGCGGCAGCCCGCGAGCAGCTTGGCGGCAGCCTGCGCATGGCGTGCACCCAGGCCGCTGCCGGCGCCGGGATAGACAGCAATGCTGTTGTCGCCGTCTTCATAGACCAGGATTTGCGCAACGCCGCTGCGCTCGCCGGTCACTCGTTCGACATGGGAGGTATCTATGCCTTCGGCCTGCCAGAGATCCATGCCCATGCGGCCGAAGTCGTCGTCGCCTATGCGGGCCAGCAGCGCCACACGCGCACCCTGGCGCGCGGCCGCCACCGACGCATTGCTGCCCTTGCCGCCCGGGCTGATGCTGAAGTCGCTCGCCATCAGCGTCTCGCCACGGGCAAGCGGGCGCGCCACCTTTGAAATCAGGTCGGCGTTCCAGCTGGCGACGCAGACCACGTCGGCATTTACATCGCTACTCATACCGTGGTTCGAGAGTGAAGCCCCGATCTGAGAGAGGGGCGGGTATGGCCAAGCAGACGCCGCGGAACCGGCTTTGCCGGGCCGCTAGCGTCGCCCCCTGGGGGGAGGCGCCGTAGGCGCTTCGGGGGGTCATTTATAGCCCATTGTTTGTGGGAGCCACAACACGATCTGCGGGAAGAAGGTCATGGCCAGCAGCAGGAGCAGCAGCATGACCAGGAAGGGCCAGCCTTCCTTCATCATCTCGCCGATGGGGATGCCGGTCAACGCTTTGGTCACGAAGAGCAGCATGCCGAAAGGCGGATGGATCAGGCCGATCATCATGTTGAGCACCACCAGCACGCCGAAGTGCACCAGGTCCACGCCCAGCAGCTTGGCTGCCGGCAGCAGCATGGGCACAAAGACCAGCAGCAGCACCGACACGTCGAGGAAACAGCCCAGCACCAGGAACATCACGTTCACCATCAGCAGGAAGCCGATCTGGGAGAAATGCATGCTGTCGACCCACATGGCCATGGACTGCGGCACGCCTTCAGCGGTGAAGGCGTAGTTGAGCATGAAGGAGCCGGCCAGGATCATGGTGATCACCGCGCTGGCGCGCGTGGATTCCATCACCACGCCCCAGAAGCTGCGCCAGGTCAGGGCCCGGAACACCACGGCCGCGAGGATGAGCGCATGCAGTGCGGCCACGGCGGCGGCTTCGGTGGGCGTGAAGATGCCCGAGTAGATGCCGCCCAGCAGCACGATAGGCATGGACAGCGGCAGTGCGCCGCGAAAGATCAGGCCGGCCCATTCGGAGCGCGGAACGGGTTCGTCGCGCGGCATGTTGCGCTTCTTGGCGATGATGGCGACCACGCCCATCATGAGGCCGGCCATCAGAAAGCCCGGTACCACGCCGCCCAGGAACAGCGCGCCCACCGAGGCGCCCGAAACCAGCGCATAAATCACCATGGGAATCGAAGGCGGGATGATGGGGCCCAGCGTGGCGCTGGCTACCACCACGGCGCCGGCAAAGCCGCGCGTGTATTCGGGCTTCTTGAGCATCTGGCGAATCGTGACCAGGCCCGGGCCGGCCGCGTCGGCGATCGCGCTGCCGCTCATGCCCGAGAAGATCACGCTGACCAGGATGTCCACCTGCGCCAGCCCGCCGCGAAAGCGGCCCACCAGGATGCGGCAAAAGTCGAACAAGCGCTCGCTGACGGTGCCAGCATTCATGATGTTGGCCGCGAACACAAACAGCGGCACGGCCAGCAGCACATAGCTGTTGTAAAGGCCGTTGCCGATCTGCTCTGCCACCAGGCCCACGTCCTGGCCCTTGACCAGCAGGTAGCCTATGCCGGCCGCGACCATCGAAAAACCGATGGGCATGCGCAGCAGCATGCCGCCCGCCAGCACCAGCACCAATATCCAGATGCCGCTTGTCATATGCGCAACTCCGCTTCAAGACCCTTGCCACGGATCGCGTTCCAGATCGCCCAGGCCGAGCGCACCGCGAGGGCGGCGAGCAGCAGCACAAAAGGCATGAAGACCCATTGGAAGGACATGCCCAGCACAGGCGTTCCCTCGCGGGCCATGAAGTGCACGTAGTCCCAGCAGCCCGGGATGCCCCAGGCCGCAAGGCCACCGATCATCAGGTTGCCGACGATGGCCATGGCCTGGCGCACGCGGTAGGGCGCGCTGTTCCACAGCAGGTCGAACACCACGTGCTCGCGTTCGGGCACGACCACGGCGGCGGCCCACAGAATGACCCAGACATAGAGGATCACGGCGGCCTCGTCGGTCCAGGCCAGGGGCTTGCCGAAGAGAAACCGCGCCGTGACCTGGATCACGAACACGATGAACAGGGTCAGGAAGAGTCCGCCGCCAATCAGGTTGGCGGCTTTTTGGGGCCAGCTTTTCATGGGAGTTGTGGTGCTTGCCGCGGGACTTATTTGGTCGCGTTGATGCGCTCCAGCAGGCCCTTGGGCCACGCTTTGGCGTATTCCGAGTTCTGGTAAGTCGTTTGCACCGTCTTGCGGAAAGCGTCCACATCGGGCGTCGTAACCGTCAAGCCCTCTTTCTTGAAGAAGTCGACCAGCTGGCCTTCTTCCTTGATGCGGTTTTCGTTGTTATAGACGGCGGCCGCCTGCGCTGCCGCCTTGACCTTGGTTTTTTGCGCCGCGCTCATGGCGTTCCAGGCCTTGTTGGAAATCGAGATGAAGATGCCGTCCACCAGGTGGCTGGTCATGACGATCTGTTTGGTGACTTCATAGAACTTGGCTGCGCGCACGGAGGGCAGGGGGTTGTCCTGGCCGTCGATGGTGCCGGTCTTCAGACCCAGGTAGACCTCGCCGAAAGCCAGCGGCGTGGGCGTGGCGCCGAGAGCCTCGCCCAGGAACAGCCATTCCTTGGAGCCCGGCATGCGCAGCTTGATGCCCTTGAGGTCAGCCGGCACCTTGACGTTGTGGGCCTCGCGCAGGTTGACCTGGCGCGTGCCGAGGTAGACGGTGGACAGCGGGGTCACTTCCATCTTGTCCGAAACCATCTTGAACATCTCGGTGCCTATGGGGCCGGAAAACACCTTTTGCTGGTGGTCCGGGTCGCGCACGATGTAGCCGGCGGTGAAGATCGAAAATTCAGGCACCAGCTTGGCGATGTCGAAGGCCGAGATGGAGGAGAGCTCGAGGTTGCCGCGCGCCATGGCGGTGGGCTCGGTGCCCTGCTTGAACAGCGAGGCGTTCAGGTTGATCTGCACGTCGAATTCGCCGGGTGCGCTTTTTTCGAGGTTTTCCTTGAAGACCGTCCACATCTTGGCGTGCCAGTCGTCGGGCACGGCGGGGGTGGATACGCGCAGCACCATCTTGTTCTGGGCCTGGGCCGCCGGCAGCAGCGTGCCCATCAGCACGGTGGCGGAAGCCGCGGCCAAAAGGGTGCGGCGAAGGGTGGACGAGAGGGAAGTCTTCATGGTTGTCTCCTTTTTTAGGTCAATCGTTGTTGGGCTCAGGCCCCGGGTCGGCGTTCGGCAGTCACTCGGATTTTGTATCAATCCCGAAAGCGCTGATGGTTTTTTCCAGCGCCTTGTATTCGTCGGCGGTCAGGGCCACCAGCGGCGCGCGCACGCGCAGCCAGGCGGCATCGCCGCTCAGCATGGCCATGATGCCCTTGAGCGCGGGCATCAGCGAGTAGCCGTCCAGCAGGCCTATCAGCTTGATCACGCGCTCGCGCTCGGCGGGCGTCGCCGGCGCCGCGGGTTCGGTCACCAGGCGTTTGACCAGGCGCGGCATGAAGTTGGCCACGCCGCTGATGGCGCCGGTGCTGCCGCGCTTGCCCATTTCGGGCAGGTCGGGTTCAAAGCCGACGTAAACCGTCATGTCCTTCATGAAGGCATTGGCCAGGCCCACCGAGTGCTCGGTGTTGCAGGCGCTGTCCTTGATGCCGACGATGGTGTCCGGGTACTGCTTCTTGAGCGTGGCGATCACGTGGTGCGACAGCGGCACGCCCGTGACCTGGGGAATGTGGTACAGGTAAAGCTTGAAGGGCGTTCCGGCCATGCCGTCGATGACGTAGCGGTAGCTGTCGATGATGCCCTGGTCGGACACGCCCTTGAGGAAAAACGGCGGCAGCATCAGGCAGCCGTGCACGCCGGCTTTCACGGCGTGGCGCGTGAGCTCCAGCGTTTCGGGCAGGGCGGCGCAGCTGGTCGAGACCATGATCTGCCTGGCGGGAATGCCGTTCTTGATGAGCTGCTCGATCGCTTCCTTGCGTTCGGCCAGCGAAAAAGACGGGCCTTCGCCCGTGGTGCCGAAAGCCGTCACGCCGGGGCAGCCGCTGGCGATCAGCGCCTTGCAGTGGGCGGCGAACTTGGCGTGGTCTATGTCCAGGCCGGCCGTGAGCGGCGTCAGCAGGGCGGGCCAGATGCCGCGAAAGGAATTTTCGGCGGCGGGAAAGGAACTCGTCATTCAGGGATCTCCAGAGACCACGGCATTTCGGGCCGCGGCAGGCCGAGCACGCGGCGGTGCGCACTCTCGATGTGATGGCCCAGGCGGTCGACCACGGCTTGCGCGTCGCGCCGCTTGAGGGCATCGATGAACCAGAGGTGCTCTTCCATCGCGGGAATCAGCACATCCGGGGAAAGGGAGGAGGCTTCAAGCTTGATCAGGCGTACCCGCAGGCTGTTGATGCGGTAGACCTCGGAAATCAGCTCATTGCCCAGCGTGTCGATCATGAGGTCGTGCAGGCCCCAGTCCACCGTGGTGGCGTCTTCCAGCAGCGCGTCGTCGATGGCTTTTTTGCGCGCGCGCCTCACGATGTTGAGGTGGGCCTGCTCGATGGCGGCGAGGTCCGAGTCCGACACCGTGGTGACAAAGCGGCTGGCGGCTTCGCGCTCGAGCAGGCCGCGCAGCTGGAAGGCGTTGTTGATCAGTTTGAGGTCCACATGGGCCACCTGCAGGCCGCGCTGCGGCACGGTCTTGACCAGGCCCTCGGCCTCCAGCCGCGGGATCAGCTCGCGCACCGCGCCCAGCGGCATGCCCAGCAGCTGCATGAGTTCGCGCTGCGAGACGAATTGCCCCGGGCGGATGTTGGCATCGACGATCTGCTGCTGGAAGCTCTCATACGCCTGCGCGCGCAGGCTGATGGGAGCAGAGGGCGTGGCGTTGCTCATGGGATCAGGTGTGATCGCTCGCGATGACACCCTTGCGCAGCAGGATGTTGCCGTACTTGCGCTGCTCGCCGGTCTGCAGGATCACGAAGGCTGCTTGCGCGCGTTCGTAAAACGCAAAACGCTCCAGCGATGCGGCGGGGCGCTCGCCGGCCTGGTGCAGCACGGTGGCGAATTCGGCGACCGGTGCGGGAACCGCGTCGGGGTCGCCCACTACCTGCATGGTCCAGGCGGCGTCGGGTACAAAGTCGTCGAGCGGCAGCAGCCGCAGCACGGCGGCCAGCGCCTGTGGTGTGGTGGCGCCGGCCAGCGTCACCAGCCGCGCGCCGCTTTTGCGGGCCACATGGGCGGCCGGAAAGTTCGCATCCACAATCGCCATGTCATCGCCGTGGCCCATGCTGGCCAGGGCATGCAGGGCGTCAGGCGTGAGCAAGGGCGGAATGTGTTTGAGCATGGTAGAAAGCGGCGGTGACAGCGAACATTCGCACAACCTCGGGATTTCCCGCTGTCAATCACTGACATGTTAGTCATAACATAACTGAACTTTTATTGGGATTAACCCTGAACCGGCTTTGAAAAAGCACTTAATGAAATGACAACTTTGGACATGGCCCCTGTGTTTTCTCCTTGTGCAGCAAGTGGCCTGAGGCTGGGCCTGGGCGGCGCCCCTCTGGGTAATTTGTTTTCCGCCGTCAGCGACGCCGAGGCCCGGGCCCTGGTGGATGCGGCCTGGGCCGGCGGCTGCCGGACTTTTGATACCGCCCCGCATTACGGCCACGGCTTGTCGGAGCGGCGCCTGGGCGACGCGCTGCGCGGCCACCCGCGCGATAGCTATGTGCTGTCGAGCAAGGTGGGCCGGCTTTTGCTGCCCAATGCGAACGCGGCGCGCGCCCAGCACAGTTATGTGGACATCCTGCCTTTCAACCAGACCTGGGACTACAGCGCGGCCGGCACCCGCCGCAGCGTGGAAGACAGCCTTCAGCGCCTGGGCCTGCCTCGGCTGGACGTGGTCTATGTGCATGACCCGGACGTCGCCTCACACGGCGAACGCGCGCCGGCCGTGCTACGGCAGGTGCTGGACGAAACCCTGCCCATGCTGCACAAAATGAAGGAGGAAGGCCTGATACGCGCCATCGGCCTGGGCACCAACGATGTGGACGTGGTGCTGCAGGTATTGCGCGAGGCCGCGCTGGACGTGCTGATGCTGGCCGGGCGCTACAGCCTGCTGGACCACAGCGCGCTACCGGCGCTGCTGCCGCAGTGCGCGGCGCGCGGGGTACGCATTGCGCTGGGCGGCGTGTTCAACTCGGGCATCCTGGCGACGGGGGCGCAGGGCGGCACGGCCAGCTTCAACTACGCGCCGGCCGCCCGCGAGTGGCTGGAGCGCACGGCCCGCATCGAGTCGGTTTGCGCGGCGCACGGCGTGCCGCTGCGCGCTGCGGCCCTGCAGTTTCCACTGGCCCACCAGGCCGTCGACATCGTGATGCTGGGTGCGCGCAAGGTCGCCGAGTGGACCGATGCGGTGGCGATGATGCAGCACCCGATTCCGGCGGCCTTCTGGGCAGATCTGCGCGCCCAGGGCCTGTTGCCCGAAGAGGCGCCGACGCCGTGACCATCATCGATGCCCATTTTCACTGCTGGGAGCTGGCGCGCGGCGACTACGGCTGGCTCACGCCGGCCCTGGCGCCCATTTACCGCGATGTGGCCGTGGCCGATTGGCAGGAGCAGTCGCAGCCCCACGGCGTGCGCGGCGGCGTGCTGGTGCAGGCCGCGCCCACCGAGGCGGAAACGCGTTTCCTGCTGGAGCAGGCCGACGCCAACCCGGCCGTGCTGGGCGTAGTGGGCTGGGTGGATTTTCTGGCCGCCGACGCGCCGGCCCGCATAAAGACGCTGGCGCGGCATCCGCGCCTCAAGGGCTTGCGGCCCATGCTGCAGGACATCGCCGATCCCGAATGGATACTGCAACCTGCGGCGGCTCCGGCCCTGCGCGCCATGGCCGGGTGCGGCCTGGTGTTCGACGCGCTGGTCAAGTCCGCGCACCTGCCGCACATCCTGACCCTGGCCGGCCGCCATCCTGAACTGCGCATGGTGATAGACCATGGCGCCAAGCCCGACATCGCGGCGGGCGAGTGGCAGCCCTGGGCCGACGGCATTGCGCGCATCGCAAACGAAACCCAGGCCATGTGCAAGCTCTCGGGCCTGCTGACCGAAGCCGGTCCGCGTCCCGCGCCGGGCGCGGTGCGGCGCTGGGCTGAATATGTGTTGCAAACCTTCGGTGCCGATCGAGTCGTCTGGGGCAGCGACTGGCCGGTGCTGGAACTGGCTGCTCCCTATGCGATGTGGTGGGCCACCTCGCGGCAGTTGGTGGAAAGGCTGGACGAAAAGGGCCAGGCGGCCGTGATGGGCGGCAATGCAGCAAGGCTTTATGGGCTTGAGTTGCCTCCAAGAGCCGAGCATTCCTAAAATCCCCTGATGACCGAAGCCGCTTCTTCTTTATCTTCTCCCTCTTCAGTGCGCGTCTGCCGCGCCGACTACACCGACCCGGTGCATGCACGCGCCGTCGTGCAGTTGCTGGACAGCTATGCGCAGGACCCTGCCGGCGGTGGCAAGCCCCTCAGCGATTACGCCAAAGCCCATCTCGTCAAGGAGCTCGCTACACGCTCCCAGGCTTTCAGCGTGCTCGCATTTGACGGCGACAAAGCCGTGGGTCTGGTCAACTGCATCGAAGGTTTCTCTACCTTCGCCTGCCGCCCGCTGGTCAACATCCACGACGTGGTCGTGCTGCCCGGCTACCGCGGCCAGCGCATAGGCGAGAAAATGCTGGCGCTGGTGGACCAGATTGCCCGCGAGCGGGGCGCCTGCAAGCTGACGCTGGAAGTGCTGCAGGGCAACCTGGGCGCGGTCAAGCTTTACGAGCGCGTGGGTTTCGCCGGCTACCAGCTGGACCCGGCCATGGGGCAGGCGCGGTTTTTTCAGAAGTGGTTGGATTGAGATTGACCGGTGGACGGTCCCTGCAACGCCATCAAGGCTGCGAACGCCACCAACCCCAGCGCCGCTGAAAACCACAGCGCACCCGCACCAAAGCGGTCAATCGCCAGGCCGAACAGCCAGGGCGCCGTCGCCTGCGCAAACCGCGCCGGCACCATCAGCAGGCCCTGGCGCGCGCCGTAGTCGCGCACGCCGAACAGCACCAGCGGCAGCGTGCCCTTGGCAATCGTCAGCACGCCGTTGCCGGCGCCGTGCAGCAGGGTGAAGACCGCGCCGGCCGGCACGCCGAAAAACAGGAAAGCCGTCGCGCCCAGCGTGTGCAGGCTGCCGGCCACGCGGGCCGAGACCAGCGGGTGAATGTTGCGCAGCAAGCCGTATTCCAGCAGCCGGCCGGCCACCTGCGCGGGGCCGACCAGGCCGGCGAACACCAGCGCGGTGGCCAGCGGCACGCCGTGGGCCTGCAGCAGGCGCGGCAGGTGCGAAGCCATGGCCGTGCTGATAAACCAGGTCACGGCGAACACCAAGGCGAGCAGTACCGCCGTGCGGGTGCCGCTCCGAGAAGGGGATGAGTTTGTTATTGCGGGCTGGGCCGTGTCTGCATGCGCTGCGGCGGGAGCGACTGTTGCAGGCAACGACGGCAACCGCCAGTTAAGCGGCAGGCCCAGCAGCAAATGCAGCGCCGCCCAGGCCAGGCAGGTCGCACGCCAGCCCCATTCCAGCTCCAGCCAGGCCGACAGCGGCCAACCCACGGTGCTGGCAAAGCCGGCGAACAGCGTAATGCCGGTGATGGCACCGCGCGCATCCTTGCCGTACAGATGCACCAGCGCGGCAAAGCCCGCTTCGTAAAGGCCGGCGGCCATGGCCACGCCCAGGATCACCCAGCCCGAAAACAGGCCTGCCGGCCCCTGCGCCAGTGCCAGCACGACGAGGCCGGCGGCAAATACAAAGCTGTTGGCGGCCAGGACGGGCCGGCCGCCCCGGCGGTCAATCGCTTTGCCCGCGGCCGGCCCCAGCAGGGCGGAGACCACCAGCGCGGCCGAGAAGGCGGCAAACACCGTGGGCGTGCTGACGCCCAGCTCGCGCGCCATGGGCACGGCGAGGATGGCGGGCAGGTAGTAGCTGGAGGCCCAGGCCAATGTCTGGGCAATGCCCAGCTGGACGATGGTGGCGGTGCGGCTTGCTGTCGAAGTCACGGTTTCGAGGTTAGCAAGAAAAGCCTTGGCCCTTGGGGGCTCCTCAATCCGGGCTGGCCTTCTGCATGCCCAGCGCGCGATGCAGGGCCACGCCCGCGAGTGCACCTGCCGCCTGCGCCAGCACAAAGCCGGGCGCGCTGGCGGGCGCAATGCCCGCAAAGCTGTCCGAGAGCATGCGGCCCAACACGGCCGCCGGGTTGGCGAACGAGGTGCTCGCGGTGAACCAGTAGGCCGCACCTATGTAGCAGGCCACCATGGCCGGCGTCTTGGCCGCGGGCGCGCGCAGCACGACGAGGATCAGCCCGGCGGTTGCGACGGCCTCGGCCAGCCACTGGCCGGTGCTGCTGCGGACCTTGGCGCTGAGCTGTAGCATGCTCATGTCAAACATCGCATGGGCCAGCCAGGCGCCTGCGACGGCGCCCAGCAACTGGCTCGCGATAAAGCAAAGGGTTCTGCGTGTGCGCTTGACCGAGGCTTCGGTGCGCGCTCCCAGCACCAGGGTCACCAGCGGGTTGAAGTGCGCACCGCTGACCGGGCCCAGCAACTCGATCAGCACATACAGCGCGAACACGGTGGCCAGCGTGTTGGCCAGCAGGGCCACACCCATGTTGCCGGCCGAAAGCCGCTCGGCCATGATGCCCGAGCCTATGACGGCGCAGAGCAGGGCGGCTGTGCCTGCGAATTCCGCAAACGCCTGGCGCGCCAGCGGGGGCTCGCCAAGGGTTTGGGCATGGCCGGCTTCGGTGGGGCTTAGCAACACGCTTGAGCTGGGCGCGACGTTTTGCTGTCAGCACCAGCGCAGCAGGCAGAACCGGCGGCGGGCTTTGGCTCACTGAACACCGGGATGTTGCCGAGAGTGTGGAACTGCTCCCACGCAATACCCTGTGGGTCCGTCAGCCAGTATTTGTCGCTGCGGGCGTAGCAGCAAGTGGTCGGACCTTCGTCGAGCAGCGTCATGTCGGCGCGGGTTGCGTTCGCCTTGAGGGCGTCGAGCTCTTCGGCCTGGTCGACCTGTATGCCCAGGTGGTCCACGCCGGGGGCATCACCGCGCGTCGAGATGGCGAAGTTGACCGGTGGGTCGCTGAGCATCCACTTGGCGTAGTCGGCTTCGGTACGCGCGGGTTGCTGGTCGAACATGGCCGAATAAAAGGCGATGTTTTTTTCGAGGTCTTTGACATGCACGTGGACATGGAAGCGTTTCATGGTGCTCTCCTGGGGTGGTGGTTGAACGGTGAGTGCAGGGGGAATGGGGGGCAAGTTGTTAACAGGTGGTGCAACCGGCCTGCGGATCCACTTCGCAGGCGCCGCCTTCGCAGCAGTGCTCGGTCAAATAGCCGAGCAGGGCGTTCATCTGGGGGAAGTTCGCGCGGTAAATCAGGTTGCGGCCGCGTGCTTCGCTGCTGACCAGGCCCGAGTGCGACAACTCTTTCAGATGAAAAGACAGCGCGCTGGCTGCGATGCCCAATCGCTCGGCGATGGCGCCCGGTGTCAGGCCTTCAGGGCCTGCCACCACCAAGGCGCGAAAGGCGCGCAGGCGCTGGGCCTGGGCGAGGGCCGCCAGTGCCTTGACGGCGGCGCTTTCATCGAGGTTTGCGAGTTCAGGGGATTGGGCTAAGATTTCCATAATTCAAATATAGTTGAATTATTGAATTGAGGCAAATTGCCCTATGCTCAGCCCCTCTTATTTTTCTTTAACGCGTCAACTTCCAGGAGCAAAACCGCATGCCAGCCGTCCCCCAGGTCACGATTTACCACAACCCAAAATGCGGCACTTCGCGCAATGTGCTGGCGCTGATCCGCAATGCCGGCATAGAGCCTGAAATCATTGAATACCTCAAGACGCCGCCCTCGCGCGAGAAACTGCAGGAATTGATTGCGCAGATGGCCGTGCCCGTGCGTGAAGTGGTCCGGCAAAAGGAATCCATTTACCAGGAGCTGGGCCTGGACGCGCTCGGCGACGAGGCGCTGCTGGACGCCATGCTGGCCCATCCCGTGCTGATCAACCGGCCCATCGTCGTCACGCCGCTGGCCACACGCCTGTGCCGGCCCTCGGAAGCTGTGCTCGACATCCTGCC
This sequence comes from Polaromonas sp. P3_B1, assembly GCF_056402935.1. Classification (NCBI taxonomy): domain Bacteria; kingdom Pseudomonadati; phylum Pseudomonadota; class Betaproteobacteria; order Burkholderiales; family Comamonadaceae; genus Polaromonas; species Polaromonas sp. P3_B1. Next base: position 44,363 of record NZ_JBFUGK010000037.1, on the reverse strand, counting down.
CTTGCCGCAGCGCGGTGCCTTCAGCAAGGAAGACGGCGAGCAGGTCATCAATGAGCGGGGAGAGCGGGTAACCCGGCCCTGATCTTTCACCGTTTTCCGGCCAGGCGCGCAAGCCGCGCGCCGCCGTTTTCCCCTGCGGATTTTCATTCGCCTTCTCCCGGCCTGTGGCGCTCCCGCCACTTCTTCAGGCCCGCTGCACCGTGTCACACAACTGCCATTGAACTGACACGAACGCGTCACCCCCCACTCCCAGAATCACGTCATGACCAGCATGACTGAGCACTCGATGGGACTTCACTCGCACACGCACGACAGGCCGGACGCAAACCCCGCCCGCAGCCTGGGCGCCGGCATCCAGGACCTGAATAAGCAGTGCCTGCGCATCCTGCGTTGCACGGCCCAGGCATTGGCCAACAGTCCCGGCGGTTTGCGCTTCAAGGCCGGCACCCGGCCCTGGCTGGAAGGCTTGTCGAATGCGCGGCCGGCGCTGATGGCCGGCCTGGGGCGGCCCGGCAAGGCGGTTTCGCTGGCCGCCGGTGATTGAGTGTCGACAAGCCCCTTGATGGGGCTTTTTTACAGGCGGCGAAGAAATGCCGCGAGTCCGGGTGAGTGAGCTGGCCGGGCTGGTCAAAACCGAAGTTGTTGAGACACGGAAACAAGGAACAAGGAGTTAGCCATGAAAGAACTGCCCAACCCCACCTTTGCATTGTCGCCAGTCGCAATGCCACGGGGGTCACTTCATCAAAGCGGTCATGCTGTCAGTCCAGCCCCTGTTCAAAGGGCTGCAGTGGGGAAAATCTCGGTCGGCTGGGCCCGGCACCAGGACGAGGTCCGGCAGGCGCAGCGCCTGAGGTACCAGGTGTTCGCGCTCGAGATGGGCGCCACGCTGTCCAAGACCTTGCCCGGCCACGATGTCGACCTGTTTGACGACTATTGCGAACACCTGCTGGTGCGCGACGCCGACACCCAGGAAGTCATAGGCACCTACCGCGTGCTCACGCCCACCCAGGCCAAGCGCGTGGGCAGCACCTACAGCGACACCGAGTTCGACCTGACGCGCCTGCGCGCGCTGCGCGAGCGCATGGTTGAGCTGGGCCGCAGCTGCGTGCATGCCGACCACCGCCACGGCGGCGTCATCCTGGCGCTGTGGGGCGCGCTGGCCGAATTCATGTCGCGCAACCAGCTCGACACCATGATTGGTTGCGCCAGCATCCCGATGCAGCACAACGGCGTCTCCAACGGCCACGCGGCCGCCAGCATCTGGCGCCAGGTGCGCGAAACGCACCTGGCCCCCATCGAATACCGCGTCACGCCGCGCCTGGCGCTGCCCGTCGAGAAGCTCGACGACACGCTGGACGTGGAGCCGCCCGCGCTGATCAAGGGCTATTTGCGCCTGGGTGCCAAGGTGCTGGGCGCGCCGGCCTGGGACCCGGACTTCAACTCGGCCGACCTGCCCATGATGATGCGCATCGCCGACCTGCCGCCGCGCTACCTCAAGCATTTCTCCGGCAAACCGGTGCCGGGCAACACCACGGAGGCCTGATGCGCAGCATGTTTGACGCCATGGGGGCGCTGGGCAACGGCTTCGGCGGGGCTGGGGGCGGGGACGACCACGATGATGACGATTCGCTGCGCAAGCGCTACCGCACCATCTTCATCTCCGACATCCACCTGGGCACGCCCGGCTGCCAGGCGGCGGCCCTGCTGGATTTCCTCAAGGCCCACCCCAGCGACAACCTTTACCTGGTGGGCGATATCGTGGACGGCTGGCAGTTGCGCCGCCGCTGGTACTGGCCGCAGTCGCACAACGACGTGGTGCAAAAGCTGCTGCGCCGCGCCCGCAAGGGTTGCCGCATCATTTATGTACCCGGCAACCACGATGAGTTTGCGCGTGAATTTATCGGCAACCAGTTCGGCGGCATCGAGGTCATCGATGAAGCCGTGCACACCACCGCCGACGGCCGCCGCTTGTGGATCATCCACGGCGACTACTTCGACGCGGTGGTGCAGTGCGCCAAATGGCTCGCCTATGTGGGCGACAACCTGTATGAATTCACGCTCAAACTCAACCGCCACCTGAACAGCCTGCGCGCCCGCATGGGCCTGCCTTACTGGTCGCTCTCGGCCTACCTGAAGCAAAAGGTCAAGAGCGCGCTCAACTACGTCACCGATTTCGAGGTGGCGGTCGCCAACGAGGCGCGCCGGCGCGGCCACCAGGGCGTGGTCTGCGGCCACATCCACCGCGCCGAGATGCGCGAGATCAACGGCGTGCTGTACTGCAACGACGGCGACTGGGTGGAGAGCCGCACCGCGCTGGTCGAAAACTTCGACGGCACGCTGGAGCTGGTGCACTGGGCGCCCGCCCATGAGACCCAGGGCCGCGGCCACGCCGCCTCCACGGTGGTCGCATGAGGATCGCCCTGGTCACCGACGCCTGGCAGCCGCAGGTCAACGGCGTCGTCACCACGCTGGTGGAGCTGGTGCGCGAACTCGCGGAACTGGGCCACCAGGTGGAGGTGATACACCCCAACCTCTTCAAGACGCGGCCTTGCCCCGGTTATGCCGGCATAGACCTGGCGGTGCGCCCCAAGCGCGGGCTGACCGACAAGCTGGACGCCTTCCAGCCCGAAGCCATCCACATCGCCACCGAAGGCCCCTTGGGCTGGGCGGCACGTGGCTATTGCATCAAGCGCCGCCTGCGCTTTACCACGGCCTTTCACACCAAATTCCCTGAGATCCTGCATGCGGCGCTCAAGATCCCGCTGTCCTGGGGCTATGCGCTGTTCCGCCACTTCCACAGGCCTTCATCGGGCGTGATGGTGCCCACCCAGGGCGTGCTGCGCATGCTGGAGCAACGCGGCTTCCAGAACCTGCGCGGCTGGACGCATGGCGTGGACACCGGGCTTTTCGGGTTTGAGCCGCAGCCGCGCCCGCATCCGCCCATGGGCACGCTGCTGCGCCCGGTGTCGCTGTTTGTGGGCCGGGTGTCTTACGAGAAAAACATCGAGTCCTTCCTCAAACTGGACATTCCGGGCACCAAGGTGGTCTGCGGCGTGGGGCCTCTGGAAGAGTCGCTCAAGCAGCGTTACCCCCAGGTCCGCTGGATGGGCGTGCTGGCCCGCGATGAGCTGGCCAAGGTCTATGCCGCGGCCGACGTCTTTGTTTTCCCGAGCCGCTCGGAAACCTTCGGCCTGGTGATGCTCGAAGCCATGGCGGCCGGCACGCCGGTGGCGGCTTATCCGGTCGACGGCCCGCTGGAAGTGCTCGGAAAAGCCGACGGAAGCTGTCACGGCGGTGTCATGAATGAAGATTTGCAACAGGCTTGTTACGGTGCGCTGGCCGTGCCGCGCCATGAAGCACGCCAACGCGCGCTGGACTTCAGCTGGGGCCATGCGGCGCAGCTTTTTGCGTCTTATCTCGTCAATGCCGCGCAAAACGGTGTCAAGACAGACCCCAAGGAGATGAAGGGCAGTCAGGGGGCCCGCTTGCCAGCTTCCACAGCTGGGGGCAATATCAGTTAAAAGTACTGTCACGACTTTGTCATGAAACCCGTCAACACTCTGGATTACGTTTGATGACAAAGACCACCCTTGTTGATGCCCACTTCACCCGCTTCTGTGGTCGCCGCCGCGCCACCCGTCCAGTTCCTGGACCGCGACCACAGCATTCTTGCTTTTAACGAGCGGGTGTTGGACTGGGCCAAACGCCCGGATGTGCCGCTGCTGGAACGGCTGAGGTTTTTGTGCATCGTGTCGTCCAACCTGGACGAGTTTTTCGAAGTCCGCACCGCGCCCCACCTGACGGCAGCCCAGGCCAATGAGCAAAAAGGGCCTTACTCGGTGCAATCTTTCAAGGCCTTGTCGTCCGCCGCGCACGACATGGTGGCGCGCCAATATTCGCTTTACAACGACGACCTGCTGCCGGCCTTTGAGCGCCAGGGCATACGCATTGTTTCGCACGGCGAGCGCAACGCCGCCCAGCGGCGCTGGGTGAAAGAATACTTCGAGCGGGAAGTCCGCCCGCTGCTGATCCCGGTCGGGCTGGACCCGTCTCACCCCTTTCCGCAGGTGGCCAACAAGTCGCTGAACTTCATCGTGCGGCTGGGCGGCCATGACGCCTTCGGCCGCGAGAACGACATCGCCATCGTCAAGGTGCCGCGGGTGCTGCCGCGGCTGATCCACATGCCTTCGCGCGGCCACCACAAGGAGGACAGGCTGTTCGTGTCGCTCTCCAGCGTGATACGCGCCCACCTGGCCGAGCTGTTCCCCGGCCGCGAGATGGGCCAGTTTTCGCAGTTCCGCGTCACCCGGCATTCCGACCTCGCGGTGGACGAGGACGACGTCAAGAACCTGCGCACCGCCCTGCGCCAGGGCCTGGAGCAGCGCCACTACGGCCAGGCCGTGCGCCTGGAGGTGTCGGCCGGTTGTTCGGAATACCTGGCCAACTTCCTGCTGAAGCAATTCAACCTGCCGGCACCGTCGCTGTACCGCGTTCACGGCCCGGTGAACCTGGTGCGCCTGACGCAGCTGGTGGACCTGGTCAACGACCCCAGGCTGCTGTTCCCCGCCCACAGTCCCTGCTACCCGACGCAGCTGCAGCCAGGCCAGTCCTTCTTTGAGCGGCTCAAGGAAGGTGATGTCTCCATCCACCAGCCTTTCGAGAGTTTCGACGGCGTGCTGGCTTTCCTGCGCGAGGCCGTCAACGACCCGCAGGTGCTGGCCATCAAGCAGACGATTTACCGCACCGGCTCCGATTCAGAACTGATGGTGCTGCTGCGCGAGGCCGTGCGGCGCGGCAAGGAAGTCACCGTGGTGGTGGAACTCAAGGCGCGCTTTGACGAAGAGGCCAACATCAACTGGGCAGAAATGCTGGAATCCATAGGCGCGCAGGTGGTGTACGGCGTGGTGGGGCTGAAGACCCACGCCAAGATGCTGCTGGTCACGCGCCGCGAAGGCCGGCATCTGGCGCGTTATGCCCACCTTTCTACCGGCAACTACAACCCCCGTACGGCGCGGCTTTATACCGACATCAGCTATCTCACGGCCGACCCGCTGATGACCGCCGACATCGACAACGTGTTTGTGCACCTGGCCAGCCAGAGCCGACTGCCCAAGCTGCACCACCTGTTGCTCGCGCCCTTCCAGCTCCACCACAAGCTGATTGCAAAAATCGATGCCCTCGGCGAAGCCGCGCTGCAGGGCAAGGACACGCGCCTGGTCGCCAAGATGAATGCGCTGACCGACGAAGACCTGATGCTGGCACTGGTGAGGGCAGGGCGCTGCGGCGTAAAGATCGACCTGATCGTGCGCGGCGCCTGCATGCTGCCCGCCCAGGTGCCCGGCGTGACCGACAACATCCGCGTGCGCTCGGTCATAGGCCGCTTCCTGGAGCATTCACGCGTCTTCTACTTCCGCTGCGCCGAAGAGGAGACCCTGCTGCTGTCGAGTGCCGACTGGATGAACCGCAACATGCTGCGCCGGGTTGAACTGGCCTGGCCCGTGACGGACCCGGTGATTCGCCAGCGCATCATCGACGAGTGCCTGGTGGCCTACCTGCATGACGGGCGCGACGCCTGGGACCTGCAGCCCGACGGCAGCTACCTGCGGGTCAATTCGCAGGGTGATACTCCGCGCCACGGTGCGCAGGCAGCTTTGATGACCCGCTATTCGGCCCCCCAACACCAGGACAAATAACATGGACCTCATCTTGTGGCGTCATGCGGAGGCAGAAGACTGGCCAGAAGGTGATCCACAAGGAGGCAGCGACCTGGAGCGTTCGCTCACGTCACGCGGCGAGAAGCAGGCCGCCCGCATGGCCAACTGGCTGGACCGCCAGCTGCCCGAAGGCGCGCGCATTTTTGTGAGCCCGGCGCGCCGCTGCGAGCAGACCGCACTCGCTCTGGGCCGAAAGTACAAGATCAGGAACGAACTGGCCCCCGACGCCACGGCCGCGCAGCTGCTGGAACTGGTGCAGTGGCCCTCGGCCAAGTCGCCCATCCTGGTGGTGGGCCACCAGCCCATCCTCGGCGAAACCATCGCGCAACTGCTGGGCCTTCAGGCCAGCGATTGCCCCGTCAAGAAGGGCGCGCTCTGGTGGCTGCGCAGCCGCGACCGTGAAGGCCACAACCAGACGGTGGTGGTGACGGTGCAGTCGCCTGAGGTGCTTTGAGCTAGGGTGTGGCCGGTATCGCGAGGAAAGCGGCTATTGCGTGTGCGTCCCTGTCGCGCGGATGCGTCATGTGGCCGTTGCGGCCATGCCAGCGGACAAAAACGGACCCGGTACAGCCCGGTTTTTTGGATGCCAAGGCTATAGTGCAAGTACTGAACCTTCGGATTCCGCGCCACACATTACGTTAGGGTCCCATGGCACTGTTTTTAAAAATCGCCATCCTGCTGTTCGGCCTCGCATTCATCGCCTCGGGCGTGAAGAGTGTCCTGCGCCGGGAAGCCAAATTCACATGGCATGAAGATAGCGACAAACATCGTGTCGTTGAAGGGCTTCCTGCGATCCTCGTCGGCCTTGGCGAGATCGCCTTCGGCTTGTGTATCCTCTTCGCCATGCGCGTGCCCGCGGCAAGCTGAGATTCGCATCGTCGGTAGCGCCTGATCCCTTCTTCAAACGGACACCTGATGGCACTGCTCAAGCCAAACCGCATCCTTTCTGAATGCCCATGAACGAACCCAATCCATACTCTCCGCCTGGCTCGCCCGTGGCCGATATCGAAGCACCCGAGCTACACGCATCCCGACTGAGGGCAGCGCGGTACGCTTTTGGCGCATTGGTCCTGCTTCAATTTCTTGCGACGTGTAGCTACGCGCCCGCATATTTCGAGCTGACTAGAACCGGCGCCGTCAGCTTCATCGCGTTCCTGGGCGCGGCTTTGGGCAATTTGTGCCTCTATTGCGCCACTCCTTTTGTGGTTCGTGAGCGTCCTCGCGGCCAGATAGCGTTTGTCGTCAGTGCCCTCATGCTCGGCCTGTCGTCACTTGGCTGGCAGTGGGCTTATGCGTGGACGTGGGTGATTGGCTTTGGTGCTTTGCTCGCTGTCGGTGGCATCCATCTTGTGCGCCGCGGCAGGGCATCCGTGTAGGCCGCACCACAAGCAGCCGCAACAGCATGTCGATCGACACCGACCCGCAACAGAAGGTGGTTTCGCCGAAAAGGCTGGTGGCTCGGTCACTTCTACGCTAGGCAGCTATCGTGACCATCATTCATGGCCCGAACTTTCAGCTCAAGTGCGATGACATGTTCTCAGCGCAGGGAAGATGGTTGAGCGAAACAATTGCAGCAATTCCTGACCTTGGCGACGGCACGACGATTGAACTCGGCTGGACCCTCCTCAGGCTCATAGCCGAAGGCGATGTGCTGCTCGTCCACGAACCGAACTTTGATGGGAACGCAAAGTCAGAAACGCGCTTCGACGTGACCGCCTCTCTGAAGGCGATTCTTGTGCAGTCTGAGTTCATGAAGCTTGGGCAGGAAGCGGCGTTGCCCACACGCTTCGATGACAAGGTCGTTCTCCGAAAAGGCTGCTTGAATGCGGAGGCGCTGTATGGCGAGCGTTCCGTACCATCAAGGGGAGATTCAGGTTGGTACTTTGGGCCAAGAGGGGAGGCAGGCCCTCCGGGAATGCAAGACCTTGAAGCAATTTGGGCATATGAACTTGTCGCAGCGCGGCCCGAGTTGTTGGCACCGCTGGTTCTGCCTGCCGGTTGGTTGGTCCTCTATGACGGCGCCGATCTTGCTGCGGTGGTGAACACCAGCAATGAGAAGGTTTGGCCGAGAGATGTCTAACCGGTCGATCGAGAGGCAGTCCAACACCAGGCTTCGCCTGCTGTCGGCCGCCCCTCATCTCAAACGTAATGACGCACAACCACACCTGGAGACGAGTTATGGCAAAGAAATCCAGTAGCGCAACGAAGGTCGTCGTACCTGGCGGCGTTGACGAGTACATCAAAGCCAGCCCTCAAGAGGTACGCCCCCAACTGGAGGACATTCGCGACGCTATTCAAAGCGCTTCTCCCGGCAGTTCAGAAACGGTCAGTTATTTTCAGATGCCGGGCTACTACTATGAAGGCTACGACTACAACGGGATGTTTGCCTGGTTTAGTTACAAGAAGCCATTTGTCCGCCTCCATGTGCGCCCACCGGTGCTCGAAGACCACAGCAAAGAAATTGAGGCCTATACCAAGACCAAGGCGATTGTCAGTTTCCCGGTGGATGAGCCGATACCAAAGGCGTTGGTGAAAAAACTGGTGAAGGCGAGCATTAAAGTCATGAAACAAAATGCGGCATGAGCCAATCACCCTCTGCTGACTCGGACCCCCTGTGCCTGGTGTTTATCCCGGCGCTCGTTGCGATATTGCTGAATGCTGAGCGGAAGAAGGGAGCGCCTTTGACCGAGGCTGAGGTCCTTGCTCTTCGAGACGCTGCAGCGTGCATGGCCATACCTGCATCCCAGGCGGCGATGCTGGCGGCTAAGCGTGGATATTCCGACATCGTCGCGGAGGACGCGTGGAACGAATGGAGGCGGGCCAGGGTTGGGCTTGTTCAAGAATGAATCAACAGCCCGCGATGGCCAATGCGGTGACCTACCCGATTGAAGGCGGATGCAGCTGCCGTCAGGTGAGGTACCGGCTGGAGAGCCGGCCGCTTTTTGTTCATTGCTGTCACTGCCGCTGGTGCCAGCGGGAATCCGGCTCGTCGTTCGCGCTCAACGCGATGATCGAAGGTGACCGGGTGACACAGCTTGCTCAGTCACCAGAGCTTGTCAACACGCCTACGGCGAGTGGGCGTGGCCAGTTGATCGCCCGTTGCCCTGCATGCCGGGTCGCGGTGTGGAGCAACTATGCCAGTGCGGGGCCGTTGATCAAGTTCGTGCGCGTTGGCACTTTGGACAATCCGGACCTTCTGCCGCCGGATATACATATCTTCACCGCCTCAAAGCAGCCGTGGGTAACCCTGCCGGAGAACTCGCCAGCGATGGAAGAGTACTACGACCGGGAGCTCTACTGGCCTGCAGAAAGCCCGGCGAGGCGAGAGGTGTTGCTTCCGCTTATTGATGCCTACCAGGCTGCGCAGAAGCGTGATGCCTGAGCCTTGCCTCGCGATGCCCCTGCCGACAACTGATCAGAGGCCCGCGTCAAACCTTGGGGTTTAGCCGTATGCGCAAACTTGTTCTTGCCGCGATAACCGGCTACCAGACCTACCTGTCTCCGTACAAAGGCTTTTGCTGCGCGTATCGTGTGCACACGGGGCACAAGAGCTGCTCGGCTCTGGGTTTCAGGGCCGTGCGTAGATATGGCGTTTTAATGGGTTTCGCGGTTCTCAGGCGCCGCACTTATTTGTGCGGTGTTGCTCACAGGCGCCACGCGAAGCCGACCAACCGGTTCCTTCACTCGCAGCAAGGCTTCTGCGATATTGGCTGTGATTTGCCCTGTGATCTTCCCGGCGTGGACGGATGCCTTTCGCCGGGTGATTTCGCTGGTTGCTGCGATGGTGGGGGCTGCGACTGGCCGAGTCGTAGCCGGAAGAGTCAAGAGGGTGAGAAATACGTGTATATCCCGCCGAACACCGGAGGCCGGAAGGTAAACCGGATTTGAAGTCTCACAGGCCCCAGTCCATTCTGTCTTGTCAACAGCCCTTCATGTCCTGCGTCTGGCCGTAAACTCATCCCCACAATGAACGCTTCTTATCGAAAGCCCCAGGTCTGTGTACTCGGCAGCGCCGAGCCCGGTTCCCGTGCCTATGAACTTGCCGGCCAGGCGGGTGAAGCGCTGGCCAAACTGGGCATTACCGTTGTGAGCGGCTGCGGCAGCCCCGCAACCAGGGTTGCCGCCGAGCGCGCCATTCAGGCAAACGGCCTGGTACTCAGCATCGTGCCCCCAGACCAGATGCCCGCGCCGGATTGGCCCGCCACGGTGGTGCTGCCCTGCGGCATGGGGGACGCGCGCAATCTGCTGATGGCCCTTGCCGGCGATGCCTGCATCGTCATCGGTGGCCGTGCAGGGACCAAATCCGAGGTGCACCTGGCCTGGCTGCACAAGCGGCCCCTGCTTCCGCTGGTCGGCTGCGGCGGCTGGTCTGACGAACTGCCGTCCAATCCTCCCGATGAGCGGGCGAACTCCCCGATCCTGCCCTGGAGCACCATCGCCGAGTTGCAGGAAAACCTGCGCAGTCTTGGATTGGTCAAGAGTGTGGCTTGACTTGTCTTTTAAAGAAACGCCTTCCGGCTGCGTGCGAGCCCGCCTTGTGCTGAATGCAAAGCCGCAAGCCAGGGAGCGCTGCTCAAACGTTGCCCAACCCCTCCCTCGTGACTTTCACCTCAAACGTTATGCGTCTTAGGCTATCCGCATCGGCTACGTTCCTGGCCTTCGCTCTGCTGGTCCAAGCCTTGTCTGGCTGCGCCTCGCCGCCGTCGAATACAGATTTTGTGATCGTGGAACCTGAGCGCTATGTTCCTCCACCCGCGGCGCCAATTCCGAATTTCGCGTTTGGCTGGCTGCCGGCCGAAGCAGCCAATGCCGACGCCTTCCGGGTTAAGGTCGGTAACAGGCAATACCTTGAGTTGATGAAGCGCGTGGGTCCGGAGAACATCAAAGCGGAACTTGCCCTGTTCGCCGAAAAAGAAGTTGTGGCTCGAAACTTCTGCCCCTCGCGCGTTGCTCGAACCAAGAGGCCTCAGGTTGTAGGCCCTCGCAGCGGTGAGTATGTTTGGGTGATGGTGGAGTGTGTGGGCAGATGATGAGAGTCCCGGCGCATAACTTGTCGCTCAACGTGGAACCGAACTTCCCGAATAGCTGCGCTTTTGCGTTCCCTCCATTCTGCGCATTCCCGCAGCCGGTCACCTTCAACCTTAGGCCTTAACAGGCGGAGTCACGTGAGAAACAATATTCGACAGGTTCTGACGCTTGCAGCCCTTGGCTGTGCACTGGGCAATGCGTTTGGCCAGCCTGCAGCCGCTGCAAATACGACTCAAAAATCAAACCAGTTCGTGGTTCAGGCCGAGGCCGCCTACAAAGGCATGCTCGAAGCGGAACGGGCGGGAAGCCTCACGTCCTATAGAAAGTTCAGGTCAAAGGCCGCTCTTGATGAGACACTTGGGAACCTGCGTAAAGCTGGGACTCCCGAGAACGAAGCTGGCGCCGCGTTGCAACGGGTATCAAAGTACTCGACAAGCCTGGATGGCTTTGATTTTGTGAAGGCCGAAGGACGGGCAAGCGTCGGGCGGCTCTTCTACCAAAAGCGTTGGAAGTCCAATGGCGAAGAAATGGTCGACTTCTTTGGCTACCTGATGCGGCTCGAGGACAACACGTGGAAAGTCGATTGTGTTGTGAATTCGACCGGAACAAAGCTCGGCATGAGCAAGTCGCGCAAGATTGAAGAACGGACCATTGAGGAAGTTGCTGAGCATCCATGTCTGAAGATGAGCTGAGGCCTGACTCTTCCTGGACGGATTCCCCCTCAAGAGGAAGGACCTGACCGATAGATTGGCCGGGTAGTCCGGCACTCTTGCGAGTGCCGGAGCCTGCCTCTGTGTAGTTTTAGCTGCCGAGCGTAGGCCGGCCGGTCTTGATCGCCGGAACCTGCTCCAGTGCCGTCAGGAAAGCGGCATCGGAAAGGCCGGCCAGCAGCTTGATGCCGGCGCGCAGCAATTCGCTTTTCTTGGCGGGGCGGGTCAGCCTGGCGGCGCGTTGCTTGAGCTCGTCGAGCACCACGTATTCGGCCTTGGGAATGGTGAAGCTGTCGCGCACCAGTTTTGGCTTTTTGGTTTTCTCGGGCTTGGCTGCCTTCACAGGTTTGGCGCTTGCCTGGGGCTTGGCGGCAGGCTTCTTGGCGCCGGTCTTTTTCACGATGGCTTTTTTAACCGTGCCTTTGCCGGCAGGGGCCTTGGGGCTGGACGCCTTTTTCGGGGCGGGCTTGGCGGCAGGTTTCACGGGAGCCTTGGGCGTTGCCGGGGCGGCGGGTTTCGCAGTTGCTTTTTTGCTGGTAGCCATGGATTGATCCTTTTTGGGTGCGGTCGAATAAACCGTATATACAGTTTATACGGTTTATTCGAAAACGGTCAAGCTGCCCCCGGCGGCGCCCAGGCGCATGAGGGGCGGGGCGGCAAGGGACGGATCAGGCGCTCGGAACGACCAGCGTCCACGGCGTCTTTTGCCAGGCCAGCACTTCTTCCTGCAGCAGGTGGGCCGATTGCGGGAAGGCCTGCGCCCAGCCGGCGCGGCAGTTCAGCACAAAAATCCGGCCAGGCTGGTCGCCGCATTCGAGCTGCAGGCCTTTGAGGTCGGGGTCGCGGCGCGCGTGGCACAGAATGACGGCCAGGCGCAGGCACAGCAACTGCTGGATGAACACCCGGTCCTCGAAATCGATTTCGAGCTTGCGCAGCTTGCCGCGGTGGCCCAGCACCAGCAGGCTGATGCGGTGCAGCTCAGGCAGGGCAAAACCCGGCGCGTCGGCGTTGTCCAGGATGTAGGCGCCGTGCTTGTGGTAGTCGCTGTGCGAGATCTGGCTGCCGATTTCATGCAGCTGCGCGGCCCATTCGAGCTTGCGCTGGAAACGTGCGGAATCGGCGGCGGGCATGCCGGCGCCCGCCATCGCGAACAGGTGGCGCGCCACCTTGCTCACGCGCTGGGCCTGCACCGGGTCGGCACTGAATTTATTGGCCAGGCGCTGTACCGTGGTGGAGCGCAGGTCGGTCAGGTCGTGTTCGCGGTCCAGCAGGTCGTAGAGCACACCGTGGCGCAGGGCACCCTGGGCAGCCTCCATATGCGAGATGCCGAGCAGGTCGAACACCGCGCGCAGCACGCTGACGCCGCCGCCTATGACGGCGCGCCTGTCGTCCTTCATGCCGTCGAGCTTCAGGCGGTCGGCGCTTTGGGCCTTGAGCAGCCTGTCCAGCAGCCAGTCGAGGCCCTCGCGCGTGACCTGGCCGGCGGGCCAGCCTGCAGCTGTCAGCACGTCGCTGACGGCGCCTATGGTGCCGGAGGAACCATAGGCCGTGTCCCAGGCCTCGGCGCGGTAGGCATTGACGGCCTCGTCGAGCACCGCCTTGGCGGCCACCTCGGCGCTCGTGAAGGCGCGCGCGGTGAACTGCCCCTCGGGGAAATACTTCATCGACCATGCCACGCTGCCGACGCGGTAGGACTCCATGGTGCGCGCGTCCAGGCCTTTGCCGAGGATCATCTCGGTGGAGCGGCCGCCTATGTCGACCACCAGCCGGCGTTCGTCGGATTGCGGCAGCAAATGCGCCACGCCCTGGTAGATCAGGCGGGCTTCCTCGCGGCCGGGAATGACGTCGATGGGAAAGCCGAGGATTTTGTGGGCGCGTGCGAGGAATTCCTCGCGGTTGCGCGCTTCGCGCAGGGTCTGGGTGGCGACCGCGCGCACCTGGTATTTCTTGAAGCCCGCCAGGCGCTCGCCGAAGCGCGCCAGACAGTCCCAGCCGCGCTGCATGGCATCCGGCGTCAGGTTGCGGTCGGCATCCAGCCCGTTGCCCTGGCGGACGGTTTCCTTGAGGTATTCGGTCCGGTGTATGCGGCCATGGTCAAAGCGGCCGATTTCGAGGCGAAAGCTGTTGGACCCCAGGTCCACAGCCGCGAGCAGCGTTCCATTTTGCATGCCTGAGTTTAAGAACCTATTTACGATTTATTGGGGGTCGCGCAGGAATCTTTTCGGGATGGGATGCAAGGCGCGGTGCGCCGCCAATAGCCCGCTATTGGCTAGCGCCGCAACGCCGCAGACCGCCCGAAAAGGCTCCTGCCCTCCGGGTTGGGGTGAAATCGGGTGATTTGGCTCCCCAGTCCCTTGCATGGGCATGAGCCCATGCGGCGGGCCCTGGGCCCCCAACTCTTCCCGATTGCACCCCAACGCGGCCCCCAATAAATCGTAAATAGGTTCTAAGGGCTGGGCATAGCTATCGCGTGGGACCTGCATCAGCATTTCGGCCTAACCGATGAGCCGGCCGTCGACCGTCATCATGCTCTGGGTGACGTAGGTGCTGCTGCGGCGCTGGGGGTTGAAGCTCACGCTGAAGCCGCCCATGTTCATGGCGCCGCGGCGCTGGAAGGCCCCCAGCACATTCAGGCGGTTCAAGGGACCGTCCACCTCATTGAGCACCTCATAGGTGTAGCGCGCGGCGATAAACCCGGCCAGGCTCAGGGCGGCGGGCGGCTCGTCGAAGAGGCGCGCCAGGGTTTCGCGGTAGGTCCGGACAATCGGCAGGCTGGCGTTGACCAGGGGCACGGGCTGGGTGGCGATCACCGGGGTGTTGCGCGCCGCGCCCATTTGCAGCATGGTCGTCAGGTTGACGTCCGCCAGGGCCACGATGTAGCGCTGGCGGGACTGCTTTTCCAGGCCCTGGGTGAATTCGGCCAACTCGGGTGTGCCGCCCACAAAGAGCAGCACGGCGGGCGTGCGGGGTGTGAGCTTTTGGCCCAGGGCGCGCAGGTCGCCCGCGCCCTTGAAGGGCAGCAACTTGAGCTGCAGGGCTGCGGCGATGCGTTCCACGTCGGCATGGTAGGCGCTGTAATCCTGTGCCGTGGCGTAGATCGCGCCCAGTTCCTTGAGGCCCATGGTGGAGAGGCTTTTGAGCGCGTAGGCCATTTGTTCCTGGCGCGCCGCAAAGATCGGGAAGGTCTTGTCGTCAATCTCGAGACTGGAGTTCTGCAGCCAGGGCGCCACGTGCGCCATCGGCAGCCCGCCCTTGTGGGAAAGATCCACGAGCTGGCTCGCGACAAGGTCACCGACGCTGCCGGAAAGGGCCACGCAGGCGGGGTTGTCCCTGACGGAATCGAGAGCGGCCTTGAGGCCGGCCGGCGTGCCGTCGGTTTCCAGCGTCAGGTGCTCGATGCGGCGCCCGCGAATGCCGCCTTTGGCATTGATGTCTTGCCAGGCGGCGCGCGAGCCGATCAGGAAGTCCTTGGAGACATCCTGTTGCGACTGGGAAAAATCCACCACCTGTGCCACGGCGAGGCTGCGCGATGCGGATTTTCCAGGCTGCGCCCATGCGGGCGCGGCAACGCCGGCCGCCAGCAGGCCGGCGTGCTGCAACAGGCGGCGGCGGGGGAGGAGGGGATTGGGCGGGAGCATGGTGAATTCCTGGTGTTTGTCGCCGTCAGATGTCAGACGAGGTACGGCGAAACTGTGAAGGCCCCTGCTTTCCGGGGAAAACAGGGGCCTGAAGCGGGCAAAAGCGGAGGCAAGGCGCGCGGCCTTGGCGGAAGGGTTATTTGCGGACTGGCGGGATCAAGACGGCGTCCACCACATGCACCACGCCGTTGGTGGCGGAGATGTCTGCGGTCTGCACCATGGCGTCCTCGACGATGACGAATTCGCCGGCCTTGGACAGGGCCACATTGGCGCCGTTGACGGTTTTGCTGTTGCCATTTTTGACGTCGGCGGCCATGACCTTGCCGGGAATCAGGTGGTAATTCAGCACGGCCTTGAGTTTGGCCGGGTCCTTGGCCAGTTCGTCCATGGTCTTGGCGGGCACTTTGGCAAAGGCGTCGTTGGTGGGGGCGAACACGGTATAGGGGCCGGCGCTCTTGAGCGTGTCGGTCAGGCCGGCCTTGGCCACCAGGTCGTTGAGCGTGCTCAGCTGGGACTGGGAAGCGATGGTGTCGGCCACGGACACCGGGGTGGAGGAGGTGGCGCAGCCGGTGAGGGCGGCGACGGCAGCGGCAATGACCAGAAAACGGCGGTTCAGCATGGAATTTCTCCTGATTAAGAACAGGGCCAAGCGTAGGAGCCGCCGGTGACAGATTCGTGACGGAAATTTAAAGGTTTTGTGACGCCGAGAGGGATGGAGGTGGCTTAGGGCACTGTCATATTTGTCACAAGCTTGTCACAGAAGATTCCTACAGTCGACGCATCACCTGATGCAGTCCTGATCAATCCCAACTGTTTCTAACCGTTTTCCAACCGCTTCTAACCGTTCCCAACTATTTACCAACCAGAGGTATTCTGATGAACCTGACTTACAAAGCATCCCTGACGGCCGCGATGGGCCTCGCCTTCGCCTCTTTTGCAACCCTGGCCACCGCCCAGGACGTGACCGGCGCCGGCGCCAGCTTCCCGGCTCCCCTGTATTCCAAATGGGCTGCCGATTACAACAAGGCCACCGGCGTCAAGATCAATTACCAGTCCGTCGGCTCCGGCGCCGGCATCAAGCAGATCGAAGCCAAGACCGTGGACTTCGGTGCTTCCGATGCGCCCCTGAAGGACGAAGAACTCAAGGCCAAAAACCTGGTGCAGTTCCCCACCGTGATTGGCGGCGTGGTGCCCGTGGTCAACATCAAGGGCATCGCCCCCGGCCAGATGAAGCTCAACGGCCAGCTGCTGGGTGACATCTACCTGGGCAAGATCACCAACTGGAACGATGCGGCCATCAAGGCGTTGAACCCCGGCCTGGCCCTGCCTGACGCCGCCATCGCACCGGTTCGCCGCGCCGATGGTTCCGGCACCAGCTTTGCATTCACCAACTACCTGAGCCAGGTCAACGCCGAATGGAAAGCCAAGGTCGGTGAAGGCACCGCGGTGAACTGGCCGGTAGGCGCAGGTGGCAAGGGCAATGAAGGCGTCGCCGCGTTCGTCGGCCGCCTGCCCAACTCCATCGGTTATCTCGAGTACGCCTACGTCAAGCAGAACAAGATGACCTACGTGCAGATGCAAAACCTGAGCGGCAGCTTCGTCTCTCCCGACGACGACACCTTCAAGGCGGCAGCCGCGGGAGCCGACTGGACCAAGACCTTCTACCAGATCCTGAACAACAAGCCAGGCAAGGATTCGTGGCCCATCACGACCGCCACCTACATCATGATGCAAAAGAGCCAGGACAAGCCCGCCCAGGCCGCGGCAGCCTTGAAGTTCTTCGAGTGGGTCTACAAGGGCGGCGACAAGACCGCAGCCGACCTGGACTATGTGCCCATGCCCGCAAGCGTCAAGGTGCTGATCGAAAAGTCCTGGGCTGACATCAAGGACACCTCCGGCAAAGCCGTTGCGTACAAATAAGACGGCAATTCCATTGCTGCCCATATTGTCCAGAACATAGGGGTTTTCCAACGTGTCCTCTACACTTCCCGCGAACCGGGCCGATTTTGACTACCCGGTCAAATCGTCCGGACGCGACATGGCTACACCACCCCCCCACAACCCAGTGCGCAGAAGCCCGCTGGCAGACCGGCTCTTTGGCTGGGCTGCCCAGGGAGCGGCGCTCCTGACCCTGGGTCTGCTGTTTGGCATCCTGATCTCGCTGCTCGTCGGCGCATGGCCGGCGATCAGCAAATACGGGCTCGGCTTCCTGACCAGCAGCGTATGGGATCCGGTCAAGAACGAGTACGGCGGCCTGGTGATGATCTACGGGACGCTGGCGACCTCTCTCATTGCGCTGGTCATCGCCGTCCCGGTGAGTTTTGGGATCGCCCTGTTCCTGACCGAGTTGTCGCCGGCCTGGCTCAAGCGCCCGCTGGGCACGGCCATCGAGCTGCTGGCGGCGGTGCCTTCCATCGTCTACGGCATGTGGGGCCTGCTGGTCTTCGGCCCGATTCTGGCCACCTATGTGCAGCAGCCGCTGCAGGGCATGCTCAAGGGCGTGCCTTACCTGGGCTCCCTGGTCTCCGGCCCGCCGGTGGGCATCGGCATCCTGTCTGCCGGCATCATCCTGGCGATCATGATCATTCCCTTCATCGCCTCGGTGATGCGGGACGTGTTCGAGGTGACGCCGCCGCTGTTGAAAGAGTCCGCCTATGGGCTGGGTGCGACGACCTGGGAAGTGGTCGGCAAGGTCGTGCTGCCCTATACCAAGGCCGGCGTTATCGGCGGAATCATGCTGGGTCTGGGCCGTGCGCTGGGCGAGACGATGGCTGTCACTTTTGTGATCGGCAACGCCAACCAGCTTGCCTCGCTCTCGGTGTTCGAGGCGGCCAACAGCATCACGTCCGTCCTTGCAAACGAGTTCGCGGAAGCCAGCAGCGACATGCACAGGGCGGCGCTTTTGTACCTCGCACTGGTGCTGTTTTTCATTACCTTTGTGGTGCTCACGCTGTCCAAGCTGTTGCTTAGCCGCATGAAGAAGAGCGAAGGGAAAAAATCATGAGTACTGGTAAAGCCCTGCTGGATGCCAAGACGCTGGCCGAAACGCGCCAGGCCAGGTTTGCGGCCCGCGACCGCGTGAACAAGATCGCCCTGGCGCTGTCATTTGCGGCGATGGCCTTCGGTGTGTTCTGGCTTGTCTGGATTCTCTGGGAAACGCTGCGCCTTGGCGTGAGCGGTCTGTCGCTGTCCATCTTCACGCAAATGACGCCCGCACCCGGCGATGAGGGCGGCTTGCTCAATGCCATCGCGGGTTCGCTGGTGATGGTGGGCATTGCCACCTTTATCGGGACACCGATCGGCATCATGGCCGGCATTTACCTGGCGGAATACAACCCGCGCGGCTGGCTGTCGTCCGTGGTCCGGTTTGTGAACGACATCCTGCTGTCGGCGCCATCGATTGTGATCGGCCTGTTCGTCTATGCCCTCGTGGTGGCGCGGTTCCAGAGTTACTCCGGCCTTGCCGGTGCGCTGGCTTTGTCCCTGATCACCATCCCCGTCGTCATTCGTACCACCGAGAACATGTTGCAACTGGTGCCTCCCGGTTTGCGGGAAGCGGCTTACGCGCTGGGCACGCCCAAGTGGAAAGTCATCCTGGCAATCACCTTGCGTGCGGCGCGTGCCGGTGTGGTGACAGGCGTGTTGCTGGCGGTCGCCCGCATTGCCGGTGAAACCGCTCCACTGCTTTTCACCGCCTTGAACAACCAGTTCTGGTCCTCCGACCTGACGTCGCCCATGGCCAGCCTGCCCGTCACGATTTTCAAATTCGCGATGAACATCGATCCGAACCTGCAGAAGCTCGCCTGGGCTGGTGTGTTCCTGATCACTGTCGCCGTGTTGGCACTTAACATCTTCGCGCGCATTTTGACGCGGAGCAAGAATTAAAGGGAAATCAAATGGTTGCAACAGTTGCCACCCAGGCGCCCCGCGCCAAGATCGCGGTGAAGGACCTGAACTTCTACTACGGCAAGTTCCACGCCCTCAAGAGCATCAACCTCGACATCCCCGAGAACAAGGTCACGGCCTTCATCGGGCCCTCGGGCTGCGGCAAGTCGACGTTGCTGCGCACCTTCAACCGCATGTTCGAACTCTATCCGGAGCAGCGCGCCGAGGGCACGATCGCACTCGATGGCGAGAACCTGCTGACCAGCAAGCAGGACGTCGCCCTGATCCGCGCCAAGGTCGGCATGGTGTTCCAGAAGCCGACGCCTTTCCCGATGTCGATCTACGACAACATCGCTTTCGGCGTGAAGTTGTTCGAAAACCTCAACGCCTCCGACATGGATGAGCGCGTCGAATGGGCTTTGCGCAAGGCCGCGCTGTGGACCGAAGTCAAGGACAAGCTCAACCAGAGCGGCTCCAGCCTCTCGGGCGGTCAGCAGCAGCGCCTGTGCATTGCCCGCGGCATCGCCATCAAGCCTGAAGTGCTGCTGCTGGACGAGCCCTGCTCGGCGCTGGACCCCATCTCCACCGCCAAAGTGGAAGAGCTGATCGCCGAGTTGAAGAACGACTACACGGTGGTCATCGTGACGCACAACATGCAGCAAGCCGCCCGCTGCAGCGATTACACGGCGTATATGTACCTGGGCGACCTCGTTGAATTCGGCGCGACGGAAGACCTGTTCTTCAAGCCGAAACGCAAAGAAACCGAAGACTACATCACCGGCCGTTTCGGATGAAGCAGATTGCCCCCTGTCTCGGCTCACTGCGTGTAGCCGGAATCCCCCTCAGGGGGACGGCGCTTGCGGCCCGGCAAAGCCGGTTGCGCGGCGCCCGCTGGTCTCGTACTCAGTGCTTCATGCGTTGCGGCCTCGACTGCAACGGCGAATAATCAAAGGGAACAACATGCCTGATAAACACCTATCGACCCAGTTTGACAGCGAACTCAACGGCGTTTCTTCGCGCGTCATGGAACTCGGCGGCCTGGTCGAGTCGCAGATCCGTCTCGCTATTTATGCCTTGTCGCAATTCAGCGCTGAGAGCGCCAACCAGGTCATCGAAACCGAAGCGCGCGTCAACGCGATGGAAATCGACATCGACCGCGAGCTGTCTTCCATCATCGCGCGGCGCCAGCCCACGGCCCGCGACCTGCGCCTGCTGATCGCCATTTCCAAGACCACGGCCAACCTGGAGCGCGCCGGCGACGAAGCCGAGAAGATCGCGCGCATGGTCAAGTCCATCATCGAGAGTGGATCGGCCCGGGCCCTGCCTTCGTCAGACCTGCGCATCGCGGCCGAACTTGCCTCCGGCCTGCTGCGCAAGGCGCTGGACGCTTTTGCCCGGCTGGACACCGCGGTGGCGGTCTCCATCCTCAAGGAAGACGACCAGATCGACCAGGAATTCGACGGTTTTGTGCGCAAGCTCATCACTTACATGATGGAAGACCCGCGCACGATTTCGCCCAGCCTGGACCTGCTGTTTGTGGCCAAGGCCATAGAGCGCGTGGGCGATCACGCCAAGAACATCGCGGAATTCATCATTTACATCGTCAAGGGTGCCGACGTGCGGCACACGCCGATGGAACAGATCGAGTCTGCAGTAAAGTAAAGACGGAATGAAACACCTGCCACGCATACTGATTGTTGAAGACGAGCCGGCCATCGCCGAGTTGATTGCCGTCAACCTGCGGCATGGCGGCTTTGATCCCGTGGTGGCGGAAGACAGTGTGTCGGCCCAGCGCGAACTCGATGCCGTGCTGCCCGATGCCATCCTGCTCGACTGGATGCTGCCGGGCCAAAGCGGCCTGGCGCTGGCGCGCCACTGGCGCAAGCAGGCGCGCACCAAAAGCATTCCCATCCTGATGCTGACGGCGCGCGGCGACGAACCCGACAAGGTCGCCGGGCTGGATGCCGGCGCCGACGACTACATCACCAAGCCGTTTTCCACCCAGGAACTGCTGGCGCGCATACGCGCCGTGCTGCGCCGCCGCGCGCCCGAGTCGGTGAACGACAGCGTAACGGTGGGCGGCCTGGTGCTGGACGCCGCCACCCACCGCATTTCCCACCTGGGCCAGGAGCTCAAGCTGGGCCCGACTGAGTTCAAGCTGCTTCACTACCTGATGAAGCATGCAGAACGCGTGCACAGCCGCAGCTCGCTGCTCGACAAGGTATGGGGCGACCACGTCTTTATTGAAGAGCGCACCGTCGACGTCCACGTCAAACGGCTGCGCGAAGCCCTGGGCTCGGCGGGCACCATGGTGGAAACCGTGCGCGGCGCGGGTTACCGGCTGACGGCGATGGCCGCCAACAACCCGGTCGCTGCGGCACAATCCAGCGCATGATCAACCGGTGGATTATTTTCGCCGCCTGCATGCTTGTGGGCGGCGGTTTGGGCTTTTGGGCGCGCACCGTCAACGGCCTGAGTTTCGGCCTGGGCATAGGCCTGGCGGTGGCCGCCATGGTCTGGCTGGTGATCGACAGCCTCTTTATCAATCGCCTGCTGCGCTGGCTGCGGGCCGAGCAGAACAACGACACGCCCGCCGTGATGGCCGGCAGCGCGCCCAGCCTGCCCGGCGTTTGGGGCGAGGTCACCGACCGCACCCGTCGGCTGCTCAAGAACCGCGACCAGCAATACCAGGAAAGCCAGGCCAGGCTCGACGAATTTCTGGCGGCCATGCAGGCTTCCCCGAGCGGTGTGGTGCTGCTCGACGCGCAAGGGCGCATCGAATGGTGCAACCAGATGGCCAGCCAGCATTTCGGCTTCGATGCCCAGCGCGACGTGATGCAGCACATCGCCAACCTGGTGCGCGACCCGGCCTTCAAGGCCTACATGGCGACGGGCAACTTCGCGCACGACGTGGTCATTCCGGGCAGTTCCAGCACGCCGGCGCGCCCGGTGAAGCTCTCGGTGCACGTGCACTCCTACGGAAAGGACCGCAAACTGCTGCTGTCGCGCGACATCACGGCGGTGGAACTGGCCGAAGCCATGCGCCGCGATTTCGTGGCCAATGTGTCGCATGAAATCCGCACGCCGCTGACCGTGCTGTCCGGCTTTATTGAAACCCTGCAAACCCTGCCGTTGAAGGAGCCC
This sequence comes from Polaromonas sp. P3_B1, assembly GCF_056402935.1. Lineage (NCBI taxonomy): Bacteria > Pseudomonadati > Pseudomonadota > Betaproteobacteria > Burkholderiales > Comamonadaceae > Polaromonas > Polaromonas sp. P3_B1. Next base: position 22,244 of record NZ_JBFUGK010000037.1, on the reverse strand, counting down.
GAGCGTGCCCGCTACCTGGCATTGATGTCGCAGCAGTCGCAGCGCATGCAGACCCTGGTCAGTGACTTGCTGACCTTGTCGCGTCTTGAGGGCAGCCCTTTCCCAAGCGCTAACGACTGGATGACGCTGGGTGCGCTGCTGGCCCAGTGCGAGCAGGAGGCCAGGGCCTTGTCGGCGGTGATCGCGCCGCACGGGCACCGGTTGGAGTTCGAGTCCGGCCCGGTCTCTGAAATCGCCGGTGTGCAGACCGAGCTTTACAGCGCCATGTCCAATCTCGTGACCAACGCGGTGCGCTACACGCCCGAAGGCGGCCTGGTTCGCGTGAGCTGGAAGCTGCTGGAAGACGGCCGCGGTGAGTTCAAGGTCAAGGACACCGGCCCCGGCATCGCGCCTGAACACCTGCCACGCCTGACGGAGCGCTTTTATCGCATAGATCGCAGCCGTTCACGTGAAACCGGCGGCACCGGACTGGGCCTGGCCATCGTCAAGCACGTGGCCCAGCGCCATGGCGCCGAACTGCATATCGAGAGCGAGCCGGGTCAGGGCTCCTGCTTTTCCATTGTCTTTCCGGCCTCGCGCGTGCGCCGGGTTCAACTCGCTCAGGCCGCCTAAGCAGCCCGGGCTTCGGGTGCAAGCGGCGGCCGCAGGCTGCGCCTGACGGCGTGCCACAGCAGGCCCAGGAAGCAGGCCGCCACCAAGGCGATGGCCACCGTGCTGGCCGCCCAGAAGCTGGCCGCCGATTGCGTGGCCGCATGGCCCGCGATGCCCTCATAGGCCAGGCGGTAGCCGCCCAGCAAGCCCAGGCCCCAAAGGAGCACGCCATAGAGCGCCAGGGGCGCAATGGTGATCCGGTAGCAACGCAACAAAAACGCCGTCAGGGCCTGGGTGGCGTCGGCGACATGGTAGAAGGCCACCCACACCAGGAGCGAGGATGCCAGCGTGATGATTTCAGGGCTGCTCGAGTACCAACGCGCCAGCAGGGGCCCGGCCAGAGACACAAAAGCCGCCAGAGTGACCGCCGCCAGCCCGGTGACCTTGAGCCCGAGCAGCACCACGCGTTTGGCATAGTCCGGCCGGCCGGCGCCCATCCAGAAGGACACGCGCGCGCTGCAGGCAATCGCCATCGACAGCGGCATCATGTAAAGCACGGCCGCCACGCTAGAGGCGATCTGGTGGCTGGCCGAGGCGACCGTGCCCAGGCGGGCGATAAAAAGGGCCATCAGCGTGAACGAGGTCACCTCCACCAGGTAGGCCAAGCCGCCCGGGATGCCCAGGCGCGCGAAGTTGCCGATCTGCGACCAGTCGGGCTTTTCCATGCGTTGCCAGATGCGGTAAGGGATGTACATCGGCTGTGTGCGCAGCATCAGGAAGGCCAGCACCAGCAGCAGGTAGTTGACGATCAGCGTGGCCCATGCGCAGCCCACGGCGCCCATGGGCTCCACACCGGCGCCGCCGGCCACCAGCCAGATGGACAGCGGAATCTTGACCAGCAGCGCGCCGACTTGCAGCCAGGTGACCAGCAGCGGCTTGCCCAGCGATTGGTTAAAAGTGCTGTAGATGCGAAACAGCAGCGAGGGCGCAAACGCAAAGGCCAGCACCGCGAGGTAGTGTTGCACCTCGTTCCGCATCAGCTCAGGCACCTGGGCCCAGCGCAGCAGCGGGCCGGGGAACAGCATCGCCGCCATGCCCACCGCCACGATGAAGCAGCAAAGGTACATGCTCTGCCGCAGGGATGCGCCCACCGCCTCGTGGCGCCGCGCGCCCAGCATCTCGGACCAGATGGGCAGCAGTGCCTGCACGATGCCGATCAGCCCGACATACACGCTGACATAAAGGGCCGAACCCACCGACAGCGCGGCCAGCGCCTCGTCGCTGTAGCGGCCCGCGATCACGGTGTCGGCCACGCCGAAGGCCATGACGGCCAACTGCCCGACCAGCACCGTGCCCGCGTGCCGGCTGATGACCTTGAGTTCGCTCAAGGCCGGGTCTTGCCGCTGGCGCGGCGGGAAGGGGTGGGCGGGTTAGCGGGGGTATCGACGCTGACCCGTTTATAGAGCAGCACGTTCTCGGTTTTGTCCGTGGGCCTGCGTACTGTCGCCTGGAAGGCCCAGTCGGGCAGGTTGACCCTGCTGCTGAGCCTGGGCTGCGCTTCGATGTCGACGATCAGGTAGGGGCAGCTGGCCTGCGCGCCGGCCTGGCGCAGCTCAAGCTGGCCGTGGTATTGCAGGGCGGCGGCCTGGGCGCTGCCTATGCCGTAGATTTCGACGCAGGCGTTTTTGTCCACCAGGCTGGCGATTTGCCGCGACATGGGCGCGAAGCTGCGCGCGTAGTCGAGCAGCGGCAGCCACAGCGTCATCAGCAGCAGCCAGCATAAAGTGGCGCCACCGGCCGGCAGCACCAGCGACTTCCAGACGGCTGCGCGCTGTGCGCCGGCCCGCCATTTGACCAGCCAGGCCCAGGCCAGGCTGGCGGCCAGCGCAAAAAGAAAAGCCAGCCAGGAAAAGCTGGGTTCGAAGCCGGGGGCGAGCTTGGCCACGTTGGCGGCGGGCTGGCGCGGCACGCCGGTCTGCATGGCGATCCAGACCACCCAGATGATGATGCCGCAGCCGGTAAAAAACAGCAGCGTGAACCAGTCGATCAGCGAGGCCACGCTGCGCTTGAGCGTGGGCAGCGCGAAGGCTGCCAACGCGGCCAGCGGCGGAAGGCTCAGCAGCAGGCTGCGGTCGGAGGCGGTGGTGGTCAGCGTGGCGGCCACGGCCATGGCGGCGAACCACAGCGGCAGCGCAACGTGGCGGCTGGCCAGTTGCCGGCGCCAGCGGTAAAGCGTCCACATCGCCAGCGGCCAGGCCGGCCAGGTGAACCACAGCAGCAGGCGCCCCAGGCTGCGCCAGTCTTTCCAGGCCGAGGCCTCGTCGGTGCCGGGCAGGTGGATGCGCCAGCGCCAGAGATCCAGGCTGTAAGCCAGCAACGCGACACCCAGCGTGATGGTGGTGATCAGCAGCACCCAGTGCCAGGACTGCTGCCTGGCCGCGGGGTCCGCCGGGTCGGCGCCCCAGTGCATATGCATCCACTCCACCAGCGCGCCGCCGACGCCCAGCAGCAGCGCCAGTGTGGGAGCGCCGCTCAGGGTCAGGCCGGCCAGGCCGATCAACAGGCCGAAGGCCGGCCCCAGGATTTTGGTGGCGCGGCGGTACGGGCTGGCCGCCATGGCGTAAAAGGCCAGGGCCGTGAAACCCAATTGCGCCAGCGCCGGCGTGGTTTCGTGGGAGAGCTGCGCCAGACCCAGGCTGGCGATCAGCGCCAGCAGGCCGGCGTCGGCGATGGCCCGGGCGTAGTCCACCGGGCTGGCCTCGCCGCCAAAGGCGAACGCGACCGGCTGTGCCAGCGGGCTGCGCGCCAGGTAATAGACCGCATACCAGGTGGCCAGCAGGGTGAGCACCAGCAGGCCCACAAAGGGCACCCGCACCGCCAGGGCCGGGTCCAGGAAAGGCAGCCATTTGATCGCGACCGCACCCAGCCAGTAAGGAGCGAGGGCATCAAATTCGGTGGCCCGGCCCAGCAACTGCGGCTGCAGCCAGTTGGCCACGGTCGAGGCCAGCTCACGCATCACGCCGAAAGCCGCAATATCTTCGTTCTTCCAGGGGCCGCGCCCGAGGAAGCCCGGCAGCACATAGGCCACGCAGAACAGCAGCAGCGCAAGCCGGGGCAGGCGGCGCACGGCGGACTGGGCAATGATGGCGGGTGAAGGTTTGTTCAAAACGGTTGGGGTCGGGAAGATGCGGGGGAGGGCCGGCAATGCCGCCGGGCCATCCCGGGCCACCGGTGATTTTGCGTCAAACCGCATTGTGGGGTTTGGCGTTGCCCGGCAAATTTTGCCGAAAAAAAAGCAGCCTGAATTTCAGGCTGCTTTTTGCAGGCTGGCGAAAGGATTCGCAGCTTACTTCGCAGCGGTCTTGCCGAAGCGGTTGCGGAATTTCTCGACGCGGCCGCCCATGTTGTCCACGGATTTTTGCGTGCCGGTGTAGAAGGGGTGCGATTCGCTGGACGTATCGAGCTTGTACAGGGGCAGTTCGCGGCCGTCATCCATGGTCACCATTTCTTTGGTGTTCACGCAGGAGCGGGTGACGAACTTGAAGTTGTTGGACAGGTCCAGGAAACAAACTTCGCGGTAATTGGGGTGAATGCCTTCTTTCATGATCTTTCCTTGTTCGATGCGGGAGCCACACAAGCCAGTCCTGGGCACTTTCCGCTAAGCCACTGATTATGGCATGAAATCAAGCACTTAGCGCCGTTTTAGCCCAAAAATGGTAGATTTCCCACGGAGGGCCCCGATCCCAACCCAGCCGGGGCCGCGGAACCGGCTTTGCCGGGCCGCAGGCGCAGCGGCCCCCTCGGGGGGCAGTGAGCTACACGAAGTGAGCGACCGTGGGGGCTACGTTTTAGCCGCCTCGCCGCATCATGTCGAAGAATTCGTGGTTATTTTTAGTCGCCTTCATGTTCTTGAGCATGAGCTCCATGGACTCGATTTCGTCCATGTTGTACATGAATTGGCGCAAAATCCGCGATTTTTGGAGAATTTCGGGCGCGAGCAGCAGTTCTTCCTTGCGGGTGCCGCTGCGGTTGAGGTGGATGGCCGGGAACACGCGCTTTTCGTAGAGGCGGCGGTCCAGGTGGATTTCGCAGTTGCCGGTGCCCTTGAATTCCTCAAAGATCACCTCGTCCATGCGGCTGCCGGTATCGACCAGGGCCGTACCGATGATGGTCAGGCTGCCGCCTTCCTCGATTTTGCGGGCCGCGCCGAAAAAGCGCTTGGGGCGCTGCAGCGCATTGGCGTCCACGCCGCCGGTCAGCACCTTGCCGGAAGAGGGCAGTACGTTGTTGTAGGCACGGGCCAGGCGGGTGATGGAGTCCAGCAGGATGACCACGTCCTTGCCGAGTTCGACCAGGCGCTTGGCGCGTTCGATCACCATTTCGGCCACGTGCACGTGGCGTGCGGCCGGTTCGTCGAAGGTTGAGGAAATTACCTCGCCGCGCACGCTGCGCTGCATTTCGGTCACTTCTTCAGGGCGTTCGTCCACCAGCAGCACCATCATGACCACGTCGGGGTAATTGGCGGTGATGGCGTGAGCGATGTTCTGCATCATCACGGTCTTGCCGGACTTGGGCGGCGCCACCAGCAGGGCGCGCTGGCCTTTGCCGATAGGCGAGACGATGTCGATGATGCGGCTGGTCAGGTTTTCTTCGCCCTTGATGTCGCGCTCAAGCTTGAACTGCTCACGCGGGAACAGCGGGGTCAAGTTCTCGAACATGACCTTGTGCTTGTTGTCTTCCGGAAGGCCGTCATTGACCTTGTCGAGCTTGTTCAGCGCGAAGTAGCGTTCGCCGTCCTTGGGGGTGCGCACTTCGCCCTCGATCATGTCGCCGGTATGCAGGTTGAAGCGGCGGATCTGGCTGGGGCTGATGTAGATGTCGTCGGTCGACGCGGTGTAGCTCGAATCAGGGGCACGCAGGAAGCCGAAACCATCGGGCAGCACTTCCAGCACGCCGTCGGCGACGATGGTCTCGCCGGTTTTTGCACGTTTTTTGATGATGGCGAACATCAGCTCCTGCTTGCGCATGCGGCCGACGTTTTCGATCTCAAGGGCTTCGGCCTGCTTGAGGACTTCAGACACGTGCAGTGCCTTGAGTTCGTTTAAGTGCATGGAATTACTCCTTGCGGAGTTCATTGATGGAAAACGGGGGAGGTTTGAAAAGAAGCCGCAGAAGGTGGCTTACAAACCGGTAACTCGAACCGGGCGCTGAGGGCCGACCGGTGAATAAGACACATTATGACAGGAAATTCAGGCGGAAAACTGCGTGGGATGGGGGCTGAAATCCACGTGCCCGTGCGGGCGATTGAGAGAGTGCGCCGGTCAGGAAGCGGCGGGGCGCCGAGCTTCCTTTTCCGGCGCGAAGCTTCAGGCCAGTTGCTGGTCGATGAAGGCGGTCAATTGGGCCTTGCTCATGGCGCCGACCTTGGTGGCGGCCAGCTTGCCGTCCTTGAACAGCATCAGCGTGGGAATGCCGCGGATGCCGAACTTGGCGGGGATGTCGCGGTTTTCGTCCACGTTCATCTTGGCGATCTGCAGCTTGCCGTCGTAGCCGGTTGCCACTTCATCCAGGATGGGAGCGATCATCTTGCACGGACCGCACCATTCGGCCCAGTAATCCACCAGCACGGGTTTGGAGGATTGCAGCACATCGGCTTCGAAGGTGGCATCGGTGGTATGTTTGATCAGTTCGCTCGCCATGGCGGCTCCTTTGTCTTGGTTAGGATGGTTACGATACGTAGGGCTAAAGTTGCAGTCATTGTGGCAGAAAGCAAGTGGCCGGGTCGGGCAGGCAGGGGCTATCACCCTGATAGCCACCCGCTCAATCCGCCTGCGGTCCGCCCCGGTCTCTTTTCTGTTTCCCGCCGCCCAACCCACTCATGCCACCAGCCCATACCGTCGATGCCGTCCCGCCTGATGCACTGTGCTGGCGCCAGGCCATGGCCGGGCTGGCAGCGGCGATCATGGCGCGAGGTGTGCATCCGGCCGAGTCCGTCGTGCTGTTGCCCTATGCGCAACTGATCCAGCAGGCCCGCCAGGCTTGGGCTGCACAGGCCGGCGATACCTTTTTCGTCCCACGCTTTGAGACCACCATGAATTGGGCCGGCGGCCTGGGCGGCACGCTGGGGCTGTTCATGCCCTCGGGCGACGATTTGCGCATGGATGTCGCCGTCGACATGCTCACGGCCACTTCGCTGCTGGAACGCGCCGGACTCGGTAGCCAGCAGGATGCGTTGGCCGGGCGCCTGGTCGAGGCCGCCTGGAGCCTGGCCGGCGTGGCCGCCGCCGTCATGCCGGCGCGGCGCCGGGCCTGGAGCGAAGGACTCGCGCAGGCCCTGGGCGCCGGCCTGGACTCCCCGGTGCTGGCGCTCGAAGCCGCCGTGGGCCGCATCGCGCTGGCCTGGGCCGCGGCCTCGGCCTACGCCACGGACCGCCTGTTTCTGGCCCAGCCCGCGCTGTTCGCCGTGCTCGAAGGCTTCCAGGCCGACCCGCTGACCGAGGCGCTCAAGGCGCATTTCGGCGATCGCTCCCTGTCCATCCCCTTGTGCATTCCCCTGGAGGCTGGCCCGCCGCCCGCCTTGCATGCCGCGCAGGACGCCGAAGACGAAGCCGGGCGCGCCGCGGCCTGCGTGCTGGCCCATCTGGCGCAGGGGCGCAGCCCGGTCGCCCTGATCGCGCAGGACCGGCAGCTCACACGCCGCGTGGGCGCCATGCTGGCCGAGCGCGGCATCGCCATGCGCGATGAAACCGGCTGGAAGCTTTCCACCACGCGCGCAGCCGCCGCCCTCATGAGCCTGCTGCGCGCCTTGCCCTGGGATGCTTCCACCGACGCCGTGCTGGACTGGCTCAAGAATGCCCCCGCTTTTGAGCCCATGCTGGTCACGGCCGCCGAAACCGAGCTGCGCCGCGTCGGCGTGCGCGCCTGGCGCGACCTGCCGGCCTTTGCCGCCGAAGACATCGTGCCGCCGGCCTTTATGGCCACCCAGCCGCTGGCCCTGCAGGCCAATGCGTTGCGCGCGCCCCTGGCCCGCGCCCGCCCGCTGGCTGTGTGGCTGCGCGACCTGCGTGCCGCGCTGCAGGCGGCCGGCCAGTGGGATGCGCTGGCCGAAGACGAAGCCGGCCAGGCCGTGCTCGAGGTGCTGCGCCTGTATGACGGCGCTGAAGTTGAGTTCGAAGCCTCGCCTGTGATGCGGCTCAATGACTTCACCCAGTGGGCCAACCAGGCGCTCGAAGGTGGCAAGTTCGCGCCGCCGCATCCGGCGGCCGAGCAGGTCGTGATCCTGCCGCTGCCGCAACTGCTGGGCCGGCCCATGCGCGCCGTGGTGCTGCCCGGCTGCGACGAGATCCGCTTGCCGGTGTCGCCCGAGCCCACCGGCCCCTGGACGCCCAGCCAGCGCGAACTGCTGGGGCTGCCTTCGCGCGAAACCCTGGCCGGGGCGGCCCGCCAGGCCTGGCTTTATGCCTTGCAGGCGCCCCAGGTTGACGTGTTGTGGCGGACCAGCGAATCGGGCGAACACCTGATCCCCAGCGGCTTTGTGCAGGAGCTGCTGCTGGCGCAGGACGATGCCGGGCAAGAAGCCTGGATCGCCGCCGACCCGCGCAGCCTTCGCGCCGTGGGCATCGAGCCCACGCCGCATCCTTTTCCCACCGGTGAGGCCTTGCCCATTACCAAGCTGTCAGCGAGCGCCTATGAAGACCTGCGCCGCTGCCCTTACCGCTTCTTCGCGCTGCGCCAGCTCAAGCTGCAGGAACCCGAGGAGCTTGAAAGCGAACTCGGCAAGCGCGACTTCGGCAACTGGCTGCATGACCTGCTGCGGCATTTCCACGAGGCGCTCAAGGCAGCGCCCACGGCTGATCCTGCCGTGCGCGTCACCATGATCAATGCGGCTGCCGAGCAGGCCGCACATGAACTGGCCCTGGGTGAAAGCGAATTTCTGCCTTTTGCCGCCGCCTGGCCCGGCGTGCGCGAGGGTTACCTGAAATGGCTGGCCGAACACGAAGCCACTGGCGCCACTTTTGACGAAGCCGAGGTCTGGCGCGAAATGCCGCTGGGCGAGCTGACGCTGCTCGGCAAGCTGGACCGCATAGACCGCCAGGCCGACGGCCATGCGCTGCTGATCGACTACAAGACCGAGCCGCGCGCCACCACGGCTGAACGCATCAAGGGCGGCCAGGAAGACACGCAACTGGCCTTTTACGCCGCGCTCATGAGCGACGACACCCTGGCCGCGGCCTACGTCAACCTCGGTGAAAAAGAGCCGACAAAAACTTATGAGCAGCCCGAGATCGTCGGCTTGCGTGATGAACTGATAGACAGCATCTTGACCGACATGGCCCGCATCGCGCGCGGCGCGGCGCTGCCGGCGCTGGGCGAAGGCAAGGCCTGTGACTATTGCGCAGCGCGCGGTCTGTGCCGCAAAGACTTCTGGACTAACTGATGCCCCCACGTTCGTTCACTTCGTGTAACTCTCTGCCCCCCGAGGGGGCCGCTGCGCCTGCGGCCCGGCAAAGCCGGTTCCGCGGCCCCTGCTTGCAAGGGATACCTGTGCCCCTTGAGAAGGGCGTGCCATGAAAATTGCCCATACCGCCGCCTACGAATGCAACGGTGGGCCGGTCTCGGCCGAGGCCTTTTATGCGATTGCCTGCGACCCGCGGCGCAGTGTGGCGGTCGAGGCCTGCGCCGGCGCCGGCAAGACCTGGATGCTGGTTTCGCGCATTGTGCGCGCCCTGCTGGACGGCGCCACGGCCGCGACCGGCCAGCAGGTCTTGCCGCATGAGATCCTGGCCATCACCTTCACCAAAAAAGCCGCCGGCGAAATGCGCGAGCGCCTGGACGATTGGCTCAAGGCCTTTGCCAGTGCTGACGACGCCACCTTGCAGCGCGAGCTTGAAATGCGCGGCGTGCAGTTGGACCTGGGCGGCGCCAAGGGCCGGCAGGCCGCGCAACAGCTGCGCGAGCAGCTGTCCAATCTGTACCGCTCCATCCTGGCCAGCGGCCGCTCGGTGCAGATACGCACCTTCCACAGCTGGTTCGCGGCCTTGCTGCGCAGCGCGCCGGTCGCGGTGCTGCAGCGGCTGGAGTTGCCCGTCAACTACGAACTGCTCGAAGACGACGCGCCCGCGCGCGCTTTGGTCTGGCGGCGTTTTTACGCGGCGGTCGCGCTTGACGCCGCGCTCAAGGCCGACTTCGAGGCCGTGGTGCTCACCCACGGCCGCTTCCAGGCCGACAAGGCCTTGCAGGCCGCGCTCGACAAGCGCACCGAATTCACGCTGGCCGACGAAAAAGGCGTGATCGCCGCTTCGGTCCAGCCCTTCGCACTGCAGTTCACCGAATTCGGCGGACTTGATGAGCCGGAAGAACTGCTCAGCACGAATCGCTTTCACCGGCAGACCCTGAGGGACGCCGCCATGGCGCTGGGCCGCGCGAGCGCGCCGACTTTTTCGGCCAAGGGGGTGGAGCTGGAGCAGGCGCTGACGGCCGGCGACTTCCCGGCGGCCATCGCGGCCCTGCTGACCGAAAAAGGCACACCGCGCAAGTTCGGCGAAAAAATCATCGGCATCGAGCAGGTGCGCATTGCCCAGGACCTGGTGCTGCGCGTGATGGCGGCGCGCCAGCAGCACGACGCCTGGCAGCACCAGCAACGCATGGCGCGCCTGAGCCGCGTGCTGATTGCGCAGTTCACCGCCCTCAAGCGCGAACGCGGCTGGGTTGACATGAACGACGTCGAGCGCGCCGCGCTGTTGATGCTGGCCGACCCCGTGCTCTCGGGCTGGGTGCAGGAGCGCCTGGACGCGCGCATACGCCACCTGATGATCGACGAGTTTCAGGACACCAACCCGCTGCAGTGGCAGGCCCTGTATTCGTGGCTGATCGGCTATTCGGGTGCGGGCACGGCGCCCAGCGTGTTCCTGGTGGGCGACCCCAAACAAAGCATTTACCGCTTCCGCCGCGCCGAGCCGCAGGTCTTTCGCGCCGCGCAGGCCTTTGTGGTGCACGGCCTGGGCGGCGATTTGCTGAGTTGCGACCACACGCGCCGCAACGCCGAGGCTGTCATCGACACCGTCAACGCCGCCATGGTCACGGCGCGCGAGGCCGACGGCTACGACGGTTTTCGCGAGCACACCACGGCGTCCGGCGTGGCTGGCGCTGTGGGCCGCCTGCCACCCATCCCGCGCAACAAGGACGAGGAAGAAGCCTCGCCGCTGGCCGCCGGCTGGCGCGACAGCCTGACCACGCCGCGCGAACTGCCCGAGGAAACCCTGCGCACCCGCGAGGCCCGGCAGGCCGCCGCGTGGATATCGGAACAGATCGCCAGCGGCCTGCGGCCCCAGGACGTGATGGTGCTCTCGCGCAAACGCGCCGGCCTGCTGCCGCTGCAGGACGAGCTGCGCGCCCTGCACATTCCCGCCCAGGTCGGCGAAAAAACCGAACTCATTGATTGCTGCGAGGTGCTGGACCTGGTGGCGCTGCTCGACGTGTTGGTGTCGCCGCAGCATGATTTGTCGCTGGCGCGCGCGCTGCGCTCGCCGCTCTTCGGTCTGTCCGATGATGGCCTGGTGCAACTGGCCTTGCTGCAGCGCGAATACGGTGCGCCGTGGTACGAATTGCTGCAGAAGGAGGAACTGCTCACCCCCGAGCTGCAAGGCCTGGGCGAGACGCTGTCGCGCTGGAAGAGCTGGCTCGACAGCCTGCCGCCGCACGACGCGCTGCAAGGCATTTACGACGACGGCGACGTGCTGGCGCGTTTTGGTGCCGCGGCGCCGGCCGCGCAACGTGGGGCCGTGCTGGCCAACCTGCGCGCGCTGCTGGGCGTATCGCTGGAGCTGGACGGCGGCCGCTACGCCACGCCTTATGGTTTTGTGCGCGCCCTCAAGGCCGGCGGCACGCAGGCACCGGCCACTGTCAGCGGCGAAGCGGTGCGCCTGCTGACGATTCACGGCGCCAAGGGCCTGGAGGCCGAGGCCGTGCTGCTGCTGGACACCGACACCGTCGAGCGCAATGCCGACAGCATGGGCGTGCTGGTCGACTGGCCCGGCGAGGCCACCGAGCCGCGCAAGTTCGTCTTCCTGGTCAGCGAAAGCCGCCCGCCGGCCTGTGCCGCCGACACCCTGGCCGCCGAGCAGGCCGCCCGCAAGCGCGAAGAACTCAATGCGCTCTATGTGGCGCTTACGCGCGCGCGCCACACCCTGGTGATCTCTTCCATCGAGCCGCACCGTGTGACCACCGAAAGCTGGTGGCAGCGCCTGCAGGGGCTGCTGGGCGAACTGCCTGCGCCCGTGGCCGACGAAAGCGCCGGCCTGCACATCGATGCGGCGGATGCCGGCGTCTTCTACCTGCCCGAATTGCCCGAGCTGCCCCAAGTCCTGATGCCGGAGCCGCCCGACGTGCAGCGTCTCGACGAGGATTCCCTCAAGGCCCGCATCGGCAAGGCCATGCACCGTCTGCTCGAGTGGGGCGGTGCCGTGTTGCCCGAACAGGTGGCGGCTGCGGCGCGCGAGTTCCGCCTGAGCCCGGCCCAGGCCGCGCAGTCGGCCGCGCTGGCGGGCCGCATCCTGGCCGGCGAAGGCGCCTGGGCCTGGCGGCCCGATGTGCTCGCCTGGCAGGGCAACGAAGTCGACCTGGTCTACGCCGGCCAGGCCTTGCGGCTGGACCGCCTGGTGCAACGCAAGGACGCTGGCCACGAAGGCCACTGGTGGGTGCTGGACTACAAATCGGCCACCGCCCCGCAGCGCCAGCCCGCGCTGGTCGCGCAGCTGCAGGCCTACCGCGCGGCGGTGCAGCGCATCTACCCGGGCGCGCCCGTCAAAGCGGCTTTTCTGACGGGGCAGGGAACTGTGGTCCTTGTGGACTGATCACACCGGGCCTGTCCGGCGCCTATTCCTACTCTTTCCACTCCATGCCGGCTGAAAGGCACCCCATGTTCAAGCACTTCGCCGCTTCCCTGGCCCTGGCGGCCACCCTGCCGCTGGCCCTGGCGCAAAGCCCCACACCGGCCAATCCCACTGTGCGCCTGCGCGCCACGATTGAAAAAATCGATGCCACCAGCCTCACGGTCCGGGAGCGCAGTGGCGAAGTCATCACGTTGGTGCGGCCTGCCGCGATGGATGTCTCGGAAGTCTTTCCGCTGGCGTTGGCCGACATCAAGCCCGGCAGCTACATCGGCACCGCCGCCATGCCGCAGGCCGACGGCAGCCAGCTGGCGCTGGAGGTCGTGGTGTTCCCCGAAGCCGCGCGCGGCACCGGCGAAGGCCACCGCCCCTGGGACCTGCGGCCCGAAAGCACCATGACCAACGCCACCGTGGCTGACCTGGCCGCCGCGCCCACGTCGGTGCCCGGCGGGCAGAAGCTCACGCTGAAGTACAAAGACGGCGAAAAAACCGTCATCGTGCCGCCCGATGCGCCCGTGGTCTCCTTCAAGCCCGGCAAGGCCGATGAAAACGCGCTGCTGGTGCCCGGCGCCAAAGTGATGATCACCGCGCAGGAACAGGGCGGCAAGCCGACCGCGCTGCGCGTGATCGTCGGGCGCAATGGGTTTGCGCCGCCCATGTAGTTGAGGTTCGCGCTGCGCCGGGAAAGGGCGCCACGCCACCGCTGTAATAATCGAGCCATCCTGTTTCACCGAACCGCGTCTGCCTTGACGGCTGACGCTTTGCCGTTCGTGATCGCGAAGCTTTGGCTTCCTTAAGCTTTGGCTTCCTTGTTTTATTGTCCTGTTCCTGTCTAACCTGCGACCGCTGCACGCGGAAACCCCTTGATCCCTGGCGCATCTCCTCTTCAATCCTCACCCGCCGCCGCATTGCGCGTGGCCGTCATAGGCGGCGGTCCCGCCGGCCTGATGGCCGCCGAGGTACTGGCCGGCGCGGGGGCTGCCGTGTCCGTGCAGGTCTACGACGCCATGCCTTCGGTGGGCCGCAAATTTTTACTGGCCGGCATAGGCGGGCTCAACCTCACGCACTCCGAGCCGCCGCAGATTTTTCTCAGCCGCTACGGCGAGCGCGCCGCACAGTTGCAGCCCTTGCTGGCCGCCTTTGGCCCGGCCGAGCTGCGCGCCTGGGCCGAAGCCCTGGGCGTGGAAACCTTTATCGGCAGCTCCGGCCGCGTGTTCCCCAAGGATATGAAGGCCGCGCCGCTGCTGCGCGCCTGGCTGCAGCGCCTGCGCAATGCCGGCGTGAAATTTTCGATGCGGCACCGCTGGCTAGGCTGGGCCAATGACGGCATGCTGAAGTTCTCAACGCCCACCGGCGAGGTGCTGGCACAGGCCGACGCCGTGGTGCTGGCGCTGGGTGGCGGCAGCTGGGCGCGGCTGGGCTCCGACGGCGCCTGGGTGCCGCTGCTGGCCGCGCGCGGCGTGGCGCTTGCGCCGCTGCTGCCTGCGAACTGCGGCTTTGACGTCGCGGCACGGCCCGACAGCCCCGCGCAACTGCAGGAGGCAATCGCCGAGCCCGGCGAAACCCGCCGCGAATTTTTGCAGGAGCTCATAGGCAAAAGCCCGCAGCCGCACACCGGCTGGACAGAACATTTCGCCAGCCGCTTCGCCGGCCAGCCTTTCAAATCCGTCGCCATCCATTTCACCGATTCGCGCGGCCGTAGCTTCAGCCGCAAGGGCGAGTTCATCGCCACTGCTACCGGCGTCGAAGGTAGTTTGGTGTATGCCGCCTCCAGCCTGCTGCGCGACGAGATCGCCGCCCACGGCAGCGCCACCTTTATGCTGGATTTGCTGCCCGACAAATCAGCCGAGCAGGTATTGGTCGAAGTGCGTCACCCGCGTGGCTCGCGTTCCCTCTCCAGCCACCTCAAAAGCCGACTCAATCTTGACGGCATCAAGGCCGCCATGCTTTATGAACTGCTGGGCAAGGACGCCATCGCCGACCCGGTGCGCCTGGCCGCTGGCATCAAGGCCCTGCCGGTGCGTGTGACGGCGGCCCGGCCGCTGGACGAGGCCATCAGCACCGCCGGCGGCGTGGTGTTCGAGGCCATGGACGCGCAACTGCAATTGCAGAATCTCAAAGGACCCGGCCAGCCCGTGTTCTGCGCCGGCGAGATGCTGGACTGGGAAGCGCCGACGGGCGGCTACCTGCTGACCGCCTGCTTTGCCAGCGGCCGCGCTGCGGGGCAGGGCGTTATTGCGCATTTCGGCTTGTAGCCTGATAGGCGTGGGACTCAAGCGCAATTGAGTGAGGCTTCTTTGTGTTGCTGGCCTTCAGCATCGCCAGAGTGGTAGAAAACCTTGGTTTGGGTTAGTATTACATACGTTATAACTTACAGGCGTATGTCATGCACACTCTCAAACTGACCCAAATTGGTAATTCCATCGGCGTGATCTTGCCGCGCGAAGTGCTGGGGCGGCTCAAGCTTGAAAAAGGTGAGTCCGTGTTTCTCATGGAGACACCGGATGGTTACGTCATCACGCCCTACAACCCCGCCCTGGACGAGCAGATTCAGGCAGGCCGTGAATTCATGCGTGAATACCGGGACACCTTCCACCAGCTTGCCAAATGAGCTGGCGCTGGATCGACAAACAGGCCTTGCTGCTGTTGCACGGCGAAAGCCTGGCCGAGCACGGCGGTGGTGAGGGCTTGCGTGATGAGGGCCTGTTGGACTCCGCGTTGGCCCGACCTTTAAACCTGCTTGCCTATGGCGAACCCGACGTAGCCGCTCTGGCTGCAAGTTACGCCATGGGTGTGGCGAAAAATCATCCCTTTGTCGACGGCAACAAGCGCGCTGCCTTTTTGACGGTGGGTATGTTTCTTTATTTGAACGGATACCGTTTGAGTACAACGCAAGCGGATGCAACCGTCACCGTGCTGGCGCTGGCCGCGGGTGACATCACCGAAGAGCAGTTTGCCGCCTGGCTTCGCAGAACAGTGCTTGCTCGACCTGGAAAAAAATTGTGATTTCGCTGATGAAGAGGAGCTTGCGATGATTGTCCGTTTCCATATCGAACCGATGATGCAGGAAGAGTTCGAGTACCGCGTCAGCTACGAAGGCGAAGACCTTTTCGGCGACGCCGGCCTGGACAGCGTCGAGGCCTGCATCATCGCCGCCACCGAAGGACTGGGCCAGGACGCCATCGCGGCCGAAGTGGCTTACAAAGGCATCATCAGCGGCACTTATGCGCTGGCCTCGCTGGCCCTGGCCTCGGCGCAGATCGCCCAGCATGCCTTGCAAACCACAGAGGCGATTGAAGAGGCGGCCAGGTAGTCTCCCCGGTAGGCCAAAAGACTCACGGGGCCTTGAATCAGTTGCTTTGGTTTGTGCGCTAGCGTACATACCAGGAGGCCTTTACTGCCTATACTCCGAAGACGGTGCGAGACCTCTGCCAGAGGCCGACTCGAAGCCAGATCCGCCCGGAGTTCGCAATCAGCACTTCCCCCGACCCCAAAAAGAACCAACTGCTCGCCGCCTTGCCGGACGCGGAGTGGCAGCGCTGGGCGCCGCAACTGGAGTGGGTCGACATGCCGCTGGGCCAGGTGCTCTATGAATCGGGCAGCACGCTGGCCCATGTGTACTTCCCCGCCACGGCCATCGTCTCCCTGCTCTACGTGATGGAGAACGGCGCCTCGGCCGAAATCGCGGTGGTCGGCCATGAAGGTGTGGTCGGTATCTCGCTCTTCATGGGCGGCGAATCCACCACCAGCCGCGCCGTTGTGCAAAGTGCCGGCCAGGGCTTTCGCCTGGGGGCCGATGTGATCAAGGAAGAGTTCAAGCGCGCGCCGGTGCTGCACCTGCTGCTGCGCTACACACAGGCTTTGATCACCCAGATGGCGCAGACGGCCGTGTGCAACCGGCATCATTCGCTGGACCAGCAACTGTGCCGCTGGCTGCTGCTGAGCCTGGACCGGCTGCAGGGCAATGAACTCGTCATGACGCAGGAGCTCATCGCCAACATGCTGGGCGTGCGCCGCGAGGGCGTCACCGAAGGCGCGCTCAAGCTGCAAAACCTCGGGCTCATCCGCTATTCGCGCGGCCGCATCACGGTGCTGGACAGGCCGGGCCTGGAGCAACGCACCTGCGAATGCTATGCCGTGGTCAAGAGGGAATACGACCGGCTGCTGCCCGAAAAGCTTGCGGTCTAGGCGGCCGTTTGCGGTCTGTGTTCGCCGGCACACGGTGGCGTGTGCGGTATGTCGTGCATACTGGGACACCGAATTGAACTGACGACAGTAGCGCGGCCTTGTCCATGACCCGGCACATCCGGGAGTCCTAGAACCTGTTCACGGCCTAAACGGAGCCGCGTTGGGGTGCAATCGGGATGAGTGGGTCGCGCGAGAACGCCGCATGGGCTAATGCCCATGCAAGGGCTCGGGTGGCTCAATCGCCCGATTTCACCCCAACCCGGAGGGCAAGCGCCTTCTCGGGCGGTCTGCGGCGTTGCGGCGCTGGCCCATAGCGATGCTATGGGCTGGCGCACCGCGCCTTGCATCCCATCCCGAGAAGGTGCTTGCGCGGCCCCGTTTAGGCCGTGAACAGGTTCTTCACCGGAGAGCCATCTTGGCCCCTGTCGAAAACCACCTCATTGAGATTCTCCCGCGCAAGGACCGTCTGCGCCTGCTGGCCGTTTGCGAGCCTGTCGAGCTGGTGCTGGCCCAGGTGCTCTGCGATCCCGGCAAGCCCACGCGCCATGTCTACTTTCCCATCGACGCCTTTATTTCCCTGGTGGCCATGGTCGAAGGCAGTCCCGGCGTGGAAGTCGGTATGGTCGGCCGCGAAGGCATGCTGGGTGCGCAGCTGGCGCTGGGCGTCGTCACCGCGCCACTGCATGCGGTGGTGCAGGGGGCAGGCTCTTCCTGGCGGATCGGCACACCGGCTTTCCGGCGCGAGTTGGCGCGCAGCCTGCCGCTGCAGCGCGGCCTGGACCGCTACCTCTATGTGCTCATGGCCCAGCAAGCCGCCTCGGCCGCCTGCCTGCGGTTTCACCAGACCACCGAGCGCCTGGCCCGCTGGCTGCTGATGAGCCAGGACAGGGCGCATTCCGACCACTTCCACGTCACGCACGAGTTCCTGGCCTACATGCTGGGCATGCGCCGCGTCGGTATTACGGCCGCTGCCAAGGCCCTGCAGCGCGGCGGCCTCATCGAATACCACCGCGGCGATGTGACGGTGCTGGACCGCCCAGGCCTGGAAGCCGCGACCTGTAGCTGTTACGCGACCGACCGTAAGACTTACGCCCGCCTGCTGCACTGACGCTTGTACTGAGAAAGCTCGCGTTCCGGCGCGGCATACAAAACTTTGGCGCCGCATGTGCGGCACCGCACCGACGGGCAGCGTCAGGCCGCCTACAAATGAGGAGAAAGGCGATCACGGGCCCAGCCGGGCTGTGGTGCCCGTTCCATGCCGCAGCGCCATGCGGCATCCGTGTTAGCGAGGGTTTCGCCATGATCCGACTTGCTTCCGCACCTGCCCCCAGCCTCAAGCTGCTGGCGCGCTCCGCGCTGACCATGCTGAGCTCTCCCGAGCTCCTGAAGGAATCCCGATGCGAACTGCCCGCCAGCAGCGCCGCCGCGCTGGACGTGCTGCGCGACTGGGCCAAAGGGGACGGCGAGGGCGCTGATGACATCCATCTCGCCTCGCTTCCCGAGCGGCAACTCGAAGCGCTTGCACCCGACCATCCGATGGACATCGCCATCACCGACTGGGACGTGCTGTTCCGCGCTGTCAGGGCCAGGCTCATGCTCAGCGTCGGAGAAAAGCTCGCGGCCGCGCCCAAGTCGCAGGCCGAAGAGGCGGCCGAACTGGTGCAGTCCATTGTGCTCGAATGCGTGGGTGCCTTGCACCAGCTGCACCTGGCGCTGATGCAGGAACGCGGCCAGCGCGATCATCCGGCGGCGACGGCAGCGGGCGTGCAGGCCAACCGGCCGGCTTCCCTGCGCTGATGTTTCTTTTGGGATTTGCCTGGGGGCCTGTCAGGCCGGCCTGGACGCGACCGGCAGGGGTGGAGCGGGCCTGAAGCTCTCCAGGTGGGCGATGATCAGGTCCGTCACCTCCATCCCGCCCAGCGAACTCAGCGCAAAGAAGGCCGTCGAGCCGGCATTGCCGGTTTGCGGGTCATAGTACTGTGACGGCACCTGCCGCAAATAACGCGCGCGCGGCTTGCTGTCCTGCACCTCATACACCCGGGCATCGTCGGCAAGTCCCACTTGCAGCCCATGAAGCGGGCCGCCTATGCAGGTCATCAGCATTGCATTGTTGTCCTCTGTTCAGCGGACTGTATACGCATGGGGCGTTTGTGGCTATGGCCCTTTCGGCTGGCCTGGCGGCCTGGACGGCCGGATAGCAGGGCGGCAAACCTAAAATGGGGCTGACAGATCAAAGGCAAAAATCCTTTGGCTGAGCTCGCAGGGCCAGTTTCCGGCCCACATCCCCGTCCCACGTCCCTTTAATGAAACCCTATTCCGTCCTCTTCGTCTGCATGGGCAATATCTGCCGCAGCCCCACGGCCCATGGCGTGTTCCAGCAAAAAGTCATGGACCGCGGCCTGGCCCACCAGATTCAGGTCGACTCGGCCGGCACGCACAACTACCATCCCGGCAACCCGCCCGACGAGCGATCACAGGCCCATGCATCCAGACGCGGTTACGACCTCTCAGGCCTCAGGGCCCGGCAGATTTCGGATGCGGATTTTGAGCGCCACGATTTGATCCTGGCCATGGACTGGGACAACCTGGCTTTGGTGCAGGACGATTGTCCCGCTGAGCATCTTTATAAAGTGCGCAGGCTCACGGAGTTTTGTTTGAGGCATGACAGCCCGGTGGTGCCTGATCCTTACTACGGTGGCAAGGATGGCTTTGAGCACGTGCTGGATCTGGTGGAGGATGCCTGCGAGGGGTTGATGCGCCACGTTGAGCAGCGCTTGTAGCCGCATAAAGGCCTTCGCCGAGCCTCCCTTTCCCCGCCATCTACTCCATGTAGATGATGCTGTTTTCGGAACTAAAGCGCAGACTCGGGGCGCCCGTTCCGGGCCATGGGGATGCGCATGAAAACAATATTGATTCTTTTGGTGCTCTGCACCATTTCGATGGGGACTTACGCAAGAGGTGGGGGCGGAGGTGGGCACCGCAGCTCAGGAAGCCACTCCAGCGGCGCCTCTCATCACAGCTCCTCGGGGCATGTGAACAGCCAGAACCACTCGGTACACGGCTACACCAAAAAGGACGGCACCCATGTCGCTCCAAGCCACGCGACCAATCCCAATTCGACCAGGCGCGACAACTACACGCACAAGGGAAACACCAATCCCTATACCGGCAAAGAGGGAGCCAAGAAATGAAGCGGCGATTGTTTGCCGCGTGGATCGTTGCCGCATTGGTAGGTAACGAGGCGGCGGCGAGAGGCAGAAGCGGCGGGAAGCGTAGCGGTTCTGGAGGCCGTAGCGGCGGTGGCGGCAGAAGCCGTGGTTGCGGGTCCAGAGGGGGGCCTGGATACCGCAAGCCGAATGGGCAATGTGCTAGCTGGAAAGATTAGCGGGGAGGTCGATGTGGTACTTGAGTGAGCCTCAGGGCGCGCGCAGACAGATATTTTGCTTCGCTGGCTTGCATGTGCGTTGTCGCTGCCACCCGCTGGAGATGCTCACATGTTGAAGTATGTTTGGATAATTTGGATCACTTATCTCCAACATAAAATTCCACTGCTTTACTCAAGGAACAACGTAGTGATATCAAGCCTTCCGACATACGCCATTGAAGCAACGGTTTCCGTTGAAGAGTTTCGCTTGCTGCTGACGGAATCGGGTCTGGGAGTGCGCAGGCCGGTGGATGAGCCCGAGCGACTTCAGGCGATGCTCAGGAACGCCAACCTGGTGGTGACGGCCAGAACAGACGGCGTTCTGGTGGGTATTGCCAGGTCGGTTACCGACTTTGCGTTTTGTTGTTACCTCTCTGATTTGGCTGTAAGCCGCCAGGCACAGGGTAAGGGCGTAGGCGCTGGCTTGATTCAGGCAACACGCAAGCACTTAGGGCCGAATGTGAGCCTTATCCTCAGTTCCGTTCCGGAATCGGTTGGGTTTTATGAAAGCATTGGCATGGCGCCTTTACCCAACGGTTTCTGGCAGCGGCGCGAGCGGTAGGTAGACGTCAATGATGGAGGTCGTGCGTGACGGCGATTCGGACATATCGATGGAAGCACCGGAGGTTTAATCCTTCGACTGAGCCATGGCAGTTCCTTGCTTCATCTTATGAAGTAACACAGTCAAGTGATACAAAAACCGCTGCGGAGGGCCGCTATGGGCTCGAAACCCGCAAGAACTGCAGATTTGAAATGAATAAGGTGACGAGCCTTGACCTCACGGTTCAAACTCCTAAACCCAATATCCATGCGGGTTTGCAGACCCTTCCGGTTCCTCAAGTGACACAGCAGAGTGCCACGCGAAGCCGTAGCTTAACGCGGATCGGCTCTACTTTTTCATTAGCTCAACAAAGAGTTCAGCACCTCCTACCGTCAGCACTTGGAGTGGGTTCTCCTTGCAGTAGTTATCCATCCAGAGGAAGATTTGTTCGGCAGAACTGACCTTGTCGAGAGGGTCGTTCGGCTTACCGTTAGTCATCTTGTGCATAGCGCTCAGGCCGGACATGTAGCCGAGCAGCCAAGCCTTTCGAGGCTCTGTAGGCTGTTTTATCCAGCGCCCGCAATCGGGTGTTCCGAAAGCGACTTGTGCGTGAGCGGCCATAGATGTGACAAACATTAGCAGTATAAAAAATCGTTTTTGCATGATGTGCCCCCTCTGTGAAAGTCATGGTATAGCGAAGGCCTTGGCTTGACTACAGCGTTTTTAAGGGCCATTCGGGGAGGGTGTCATAAGCCATCAAAACGAACCCTGGTACTGTACAAAAATACAGCACTCTGGTTAGAATCGAGTTATGGACGACCTCACGCCAACCCAATGGATTTCCAAGTGTGCCGAGCGGCTGCATGAAAGGTGGCAGACGGTGGAACCTGGGCAGCTTGAAGAGGTGGCCGTGGGTATCTGGCAGGATGCCAACTTAAGAGCTATGGAGCCCTCGCAGGCGGCGGCGGTTTGGCTTTCGCCGATAACGCAGGATTCAAACGCTTAGTGTTTGAGGTAGGGCGTATATTCGCCGCAAAGGGAGTCAAAAGATGAGCGAAAAGAAAGCGCATTGGGGAAGTCAAATACTCCAGTGGGCAACCAATCTGACGCTGGGCTTAGCAGGGATAGCCTGTATCTTGCAGGGCGTTTTTGTGTTGTGGCTGCGCCCAGACATCACCGCGCCAATTCCTGGCCTCGCTGCGGGGCTCATCTTTTTGCTCGCGTCCTCCATAGAGCGTTTCGAAGTCCTCAAAGGACTAGGAGTGGAGGCTCGAACTCGCAAACTTGATGCCGCTATTTCTCAGGCAAACGCTACTCTTGAGCAACTACGCGAATTGGCTGAATTGTCGAGCGAAGTCATCGTTGTTGAATTCCACTGAAGTCTGACCCGAGTTTTCCATCGAATATTGACCCACACTCTTTGTGAGCAGAAGGTGCTCACGATGTGGATAAGTTCTTGGTTTTCTCCTTTTTGGGCTGAGTCTGTGTGGATCTGCCTCAAAGTGCGCCGCTGTTTCCGCGATTTTGTTGCCTCGATGACCAACCAGGTGGCCAGC
This sequence comes from Polaromonas sp. P3_B1, assembly GCF_056402935.1. NCBI lineage: Bacteria > Pseudomonadati > Pseudomonadota > Betaproteobacteria > Burkholderiales > Comamonadaceae > Polaromonas > Polaromonas sp. P3_B1. The sequence goes on along the minus strand of NZ_JBFUGK010000037.1, from coordinate 56 downwards.
TTCTCGGCGTAGGGATCGAGCTTGCTTGCGGTTGCCCGCCTTTGGTAGCTGGGCTC
>NZ_JBFUGK010000036.1:0-62230 GCF_056402935.1 Polaromonas sp. P3_B1 | reverse complement strand
GCTCAAACAAGTTTTTGCCCTGATCCGCTTGTCTCTGCGCTCCTCGGCCCAGCCAGGACGGGGCAATCGGGAGCGGGGACAGAAGATAAATACCAATGAACAAACCAAGACAAACAAGGACACGCCGTGGCGTGTCCTTGTGGTTTTTGGTATTCGGGGTTTGGTCTTCGGCTGTTTGGTATTCCTTTCCCACCCCTTGTGGATGCGCCGAGGAGCGCAGGTCCAGACGGATCAGGGCAAAAACTTGTTTGAGCCGAAGGCGAGTTGTTTTTGACCCCGGCTGGACCGAGTACCGCAGGTTGCCCGTAGCGAAGCGAAGGGACGCAGACACCAGGGTCGCCTTTCTTTTGCTTACTTTTGGTGTTTGCGTAACTTCGCTGCGCGAAGTGAGCAAACCCCGCGCGCGTAGCGCGCCTTTTGGCGAACAAAAGAAAACCCGCTTTGCGGGTTTCGATAAAAGTGAGTTGCCGCCGGGCAACCCCGGCCAGCAAGCCTCAGCAAAGAACCCAGCCGTCAGAACAAACTAGGAAGCAGCAAAGAACCGAGCCGCCGCATCCACAGTAGCCTCAATATCCGCGGCGGTATGCGCCGAGCTGACAAACCCGGCCTCATACAGCGCGGGCGCGTAATACACCCCGCTGTCGAGCATCGCATGAAAGAAGCGATTGAACGACGGCCCGTCGGTGGTCATCACCGTGGCGTAGTTCTGCGGCAATTGCCCCATCAGGAAAAAGCCGAACATGCCGCCTTCGCTGTCGCCGCAAAACGGCACGCCGGCCTTGGCGGCCGCCTGGGTGAGGCCGGCGACCAGGGTGCGGGTGCGTTCGCTGAGTGCTTCGTAAAAACCGGGCTTGGCGATTTCGCGCAGGGTTGCCAGGCCGCAGGCAGTGGCGACCGGGTTGCCTGAAAGGGTCCCGGCCTGATAGACCGGGCCCAGAGGAGCCAGTTGCTCCATCACGGCGCGGGTGCCGCCAAAGGCGGCCAGCGGCATGCCGCCGCCTATGACCTTGCCCATGACCGTCATGTCGGGCTTGAAGCCGGGGATGCTGCGGGCATAGACGCTTTGCGCGCCGCCCAGGGCCACGCGAAAACCGGTCATGACCTCGTCGAAGACCAGCAGCGCGCCATGCTGGGTGCAAAGCTCGCGGCAGCGCTTCATGAAAGGCAGGCTGGCGCGCACGAAGTTCATGTTGCCGGCGATGGGTTCAATCATCAGGCAGGCGATGTCCTTGCCGTGCAGGGCAAAGGCCTCTTCCAGCTGGGCAAGGTGGTTGTACTCAAGCACCAGGGTGTGTTGGACCACTTCCGGGGGCACGCCGGCGCTGGTCGGGTTGCCGAAGGTGGCAAGGCCCGAGCCGGCCTTGACGAGCAGTGCATCGGCATGGCCGTGGTAACAGCCCTCGAACTTGATGATCTTGCTGCGCCCGGTGGCGCCGCGTGCCAGGCGGATGGCGCTCATGGCCGCTTCGGTGCCGGAGCTGACCAGCCGCACCATCTCGAGCGAAGGCACGAGCCGCACGATTTCTTCGGCCAGCTCGACCTCGCGTTCCGTGGGGGCGCCGTAGGAAAAGCCTTCCAGCGCGGCTTTTTGCACGGCCTCGAGCACCGCCGGATGGCCGTGGCCCAGGATCATCGGGCCCCAGGAGCCGATGTAGTCGATGTAGCGCTTGTCGTCGGCATCCCAGAAGTAGGCGCCTTGCGCGCGCTGCACGAAGCGCGGCGTGCCGCCCACGGCCTTGAAGGCCCGAACCGGGGAATTGACCCCGCCGGGGATCAGCTTTTTGGCGCGTTCAAAAAGGGCGTCGTTGCGGGAGGCTGTCTGGGGAGCGGCGGGCTTAGTGTTTGGTTGTTCCATTGGGGGGCAGGTCAAGAGAGGGTTTGGACGTCAGCTCGACGTCGTCATTGGCATCGCCCGCTTCCCCGGACTCGTCCTCTTCCGGGCCAACGTCGGCCTGCGCCCAGAACAAGCGGTCCGGCACGATGTTGCCCATGCCGGGGTGAAAGCCGGCGTCCAGGCTGTGGTCCAAAAAGGTCAGGGCTTCGGCGGTGGCGGCCTGCAGGTCGTGTCCATTGGCCAGCAGGGCCGACAGTGCCGCGGAAAGGGTGTCTCCGGCACCGGCGAACACGGCCTCGAAGCGTTCGAATTTCTCGCTGTAGAGCACCGCCTGCGGCGTGGCCAGCACGTTGTCGATGAACTGCTCGGGCATGGGAACGCCGGTGACCAGGGTGTAGGGCACACCCAGGTCCGCGGCGGCTTTGGCAATGTCGCGGGCCGAGGGGTTGCGTTCGCCGGACCAGTCGGGCAGCAACCATCGCCAAAGGCTGCTGTGGTTGCCTACCAACACCGTGGTTTGCGGCAGCATCAGCTCGCGGAAGGCGTCGAGGTAGCTGTCAATTTCGCTTTCTTCCCACCATGAAAGATTGGGCATGTAGGCGATCAGCGGCACGTCGGCATAGTCCGAGGCGATCTCGGCGATGGTGGAAATGTTCTCGGGGCTGCCCACAAAGCCGACCTTGATGGCCGACACCGGCATGTCCTCCAGCGCCGAGCGGGCCTGGTCTGTAACAGCCTCTTCGTCGAAGGAGAAATGGTCGAAAATTTCGGCCGTATCGCGCACATAAGCGCCTGTTACAACTGCCAGCGCATGGGCGCCGGCCGAGGTGATGGAGGCGATATCCGCCGTCAGCCCGCCGGCTCCGCTGGGGTCGTTGGCATTGAATGTCATGACGCAGGCCGGTGATGCGTCGGTGTCCTCGATTTGGAGCTGTCGGCTGTCCAGTTGAGGTGTTTTGGGGTTTGCCATAGGCTGCGATTTTGCCTTGTACGCGAATAAGCAACGCCGCCTCGATACAATTGTTGCATTCTATTCGAAGGCAACTTAAGCTGTGACTCAATCAACGACGTGGATGTGTTTAATTTGTGGCTGGATTTATGACGAAGCTGCCGGCGCGCCCGAACATGGCATTGCTCCCGGGACGCCATGGGCTCAAGTGCCCATGAACTGGACCTGCCCCGAATGCGGCGCGCGCAAGGAAGACTTTGAAATGGTTCAGATCTAATGTCCGGGTACCACCCTGGACAATCGCAGACCGGCGCTAACCGCCGGCCTCTGCAACATGAGGAGCATAGGCAGTGAGCATTCCCAGTTCCGGACTGAAGGTTTTGGTCATCGATGACAGCAATACCATTCGGCGTAGCGCCGAGATATTCCTGAAGCAGGGCGGGCATGAAGTGTTATTGGCCGAGGACGGGTTCGACGCCCTTTCGAAAGTCAACGACTATGAGCCCCACCTGATCTTCTGCGACATCTTGATGCCTCGTCTCGACGGCTATCAAACCTGTGCGATTATCAAGCGCAATGTGAAGTTTTCAAACGTTCCCATTGTGATGCTGTCCTCCAAGGACGGCGTGTTCGACAAGGCGCGCGGTCGCATGGTGGGCTCGCAAGACTACCTGACCAAGCCTTTTACCAAAGATCAGCTGCTGCAGACCGTTCAGGAACTGGGCAGCGCCAAACAAGGAGTAGTGTGATGGCAATCAAGAAAATACTGGTAGTTGACGACTCCAAAACCGAATTGATGTTTCTGACCGATCTGCTGGTCAAAAACGGTTTCACGGTCAAAACTGCTGAAAACGCGGAAGACGCTTTCCGGCGCCTCGCAGAAGACAAACCCGAGCTGATCCTCATGGATGTGGTGATGCCTGGCCAGAACGGCTTCCAGCTCACGCGTGCCATCACGCGCGACCCGCTGTATTCCGATATCCCCATCATGATGTGCACCAGCAAGAACCAGGAAACTGACCGGGTCTGGGGCATGCGCCAGGGCGCCCGCGACTACATCACCAAACCGGTGGATGCGGATGAGCTGATGGCCAAAATCAAGGCCCTCGGCTGATTTACGGCGTAAAACCAAAGCATGGCGAACAGACAAGCCCTTAGAGAACTACAAACCCGGCTGGCCGACAGGTTGCAGATTGCGCGTACGCAAGGCGTGGCCGCGTCCTGGCTGGCCGTGGAAGCGGGAGGGAAGAAGTACCTGTTTCCCTTGAGCCAATCCGGTGAAATTTTCCCCTGGGTCAACACTCAGCCTGTTCCGTACACGCAAAACTGGTTCGCCGGCGTGGCCAATCTGCGGGGCGGCCTGTTCGGCGTGGTGGATCTCGCGAGCTACGTGAGCGGCCAGGCGCCGCCTCCCAAAAATGAACTCGCGCGCACCGACTCCCGCCTCGTGGCGCTCAACAGCGCCCTGGAAGTCAATTGCGCGCTGCTGATCGACAAGCTCTCCGGGCTGCGCAACCAGGACGCGTTCAGCGATTTCTCCGAAAAAGCGCCCGACGCGCCGGATTTCTTTGGCAACCAGTATGTCGACCTCAACGGCGCGACCTGGCAGGAAATCAACCTTCAGTTGCTTGCACAGCAAGCGCATTTTTTGACGATAGGCGCATAGCGCACACTGTTTCTCCCCGGAAGGCTCACCATGTCTGTAATTGAAAATATCCAGAAGCTGTTTAAAACCAAGTCCGTCCAGCCCGAGGACAGCATGGACATGGCTTCCGTCGGCACGCCGGACCCTTTGGCGACCGGCGCCATGGATGAAGCCTCGCTCCAGACCGCCGCGGTACGGCAGCCTGACGGCAACGACGATGCTTTCGGCACCAGCCGCATGGCGACCGCCGAGGAGTCGGCAGCCGTCAACCCGGAACTCCTGTATTTGCCCATGCTGGGCCGCAAGACCATGGGTCAGCACCAGCGCTTCCTGGTGTTTTTCCTGGCGTTGTTCGTGATTGTTCTGGGTACGGTGACCTTCCTGGCGCTGAGCCAGGCCGACAAAATCGCTCAACAGGTGGCGGCAACCGGCCAGTCGCTGATGCAGTCGCAGCGTCTGGCGAAATCGGTTTCGCAGGCGCTGGTGGGAAGTGCCCAGGCCTTCCCCGACGTGCGTGAAAGCTCCGACGTGCTGGCCAAAACAGTGCGCGGCCTGAAGTCCGGCGAGGACAGCCTGCGCCTGGCGCCGGTGGGCGAAGAGTTGCAGCCCGACGTCGAAAAAATCACTCCCTTCATGGAGCGCGCCGAAAAGAACGCCAAGACCGTGATGGGCCAGCAGAACATCCTGACCCAGGTGGGTAACGCTCTGCGCACCATTAACCGCCAGTCTTCGGACTTGCTGGAAATCGCCGAAACCGTTTCCTCGCTGAAGCTTCAGCAGAATGCGGCGCCAGCGGAAATTTCCGCCTCCGGCCAGCTGGTGATGTTGACGCAGCGTATCGGTAAATCCGCCAACGAATTCCTGACCATGGAAGGCGTGAGCCCCGAGGCCGTGTTCCTGCTGGGCAAGGACTTGAACTCCTTCAAGGAAATCGCCCAGGGCCTGCAGGAAGGCAGCCCCGAGCTGCGCCTGGCCGGCTCGAAAGATCCGCAAACGCGTGAACGCCTGGAGGCCCTGATGGCGCTCTACGAACAGACGCGTGTTCAGGCCGGCGCCATTCTGGGCAACTTGCAGGGCCTGGTGTCCGCACGTGAAGCGCAATCCTCCATCATTGCCGACAGCGAGCCGCTTCGCCGGGGCCTGGAAGATCTGCAAGGCAAGCTGTCCTCGCAAACCGGTCTGAGCGTGGTTTCGCTGGGTATTCTGGCGGGCGCCGCTGCGCTCGCACTGCTTTGCGCGGCCGGCTTGGCCAGTCTGCAGGTGCAGGACAGTAAGCAACGCCAGGCGGTTGCGGAAACGCAGCGACAGGAAGCGAAGGGCCAGGAACAGGACGCCAAGCGCGTCAACGACGCCAACCAGGCCGCCATTTTGCGTTTGATGAATGAGTTGCAGACAGTGGCTGAAGGCGACTTGACGCAGGAAGCGACCGTGACCGAAGACATCACCGGCGCTATCGCCGACTCGGTGAACTACACGGTGGAAGAGTTGCGCCAGCTGGTGGGTAACGTGCAGAACACGGCAACGCGCGTTGCGCAAACGACGGCCCAGGTGGAAAGCACCTCCACCGAACTGCTGGCGGCGTCCACCGAACAGCTGCGCGAGATTCGCGAAACCGGCCAGTCGGTGCTCGACATGGCGTCCCGAATCAATGAAGTGTCCACACAGGCGCAGGAATCGTCCCAGGTGGCGCGCCAATCGCTGTCCGCCGCGGAATCCGGCCTGCAGGCTGTGCAGAACGCCATCGGCGGTATGAACTCCATCCGCGACCAGATCCAGGAAACCTCCAAACGGATCAAGCGACTGGGTGAATCGTCCCAGGAGATTGGTGAAATTACCGAGCTGATCTCGGACATTACCGAACAGACCAACGTGCTGGCGCTGAACGCGGCCATCCAGGCGGCGTCAGCCGGTGAAGCCGGACGAGGCTTCTCGGTGGTTGCGGAAGAAGTGCAGCGACTGGCTGAACGCTCCGCAGACGCCACGCGCCAGATTTCGGCCCTGGTGAAAGCCATTCAGACCGACACGCAGGACGCGGTGGCCGCTATGGAACGCTCCACGCAGGGTGTGGTGGAAGGGGCCAAGCTGTCCGATAACGCGGGTACCGCGCTGACCGAGATTGACCAGGTGTCACGCCGCCTCGCAGACCTGATTGAGCAGATTTCGAACTCCGCCTCCCGCGAAGCCGCTTCGGCCAACGTGGTGGCCGGCAACATCCAGCACATTTTCGCGGTGACGGAGCAAACCGGAGAAGGTACCCGTTCCACGGCGCAGCAGGTGCGCGATCTCTCCCGCATGGCTGAAGAGCTGCGCCAGTCTGTGTCCCGATTCAAGATCGCCTGATGCTGATGCCAGTTTGCCCGTCGCGCGCTGAACGCCGACCTAGCCTCTGACACCGATTCCAGAACCGGCCCGCTATTTATGCAATCCAACGTCCCGAACTCAACCGCTGCCGAGCTCGATCTTGCCGTCAACGACCTGGGCCCCCTCGCATGGGTGCTTGACGAACTGCGCAAGTCGCTCGATGGCGCTGCCAAGGCGCTCAAGCGCTTTGTGCGGGATGCGGAGGCCGCTCGCGGATCCGATCTCGCGGCGGTAGACGCCAGCCAGCTGCGGATTGCCCGCCAGCAATTGCACCAGGCGGTGGGCGCGCTGGAGATGGTCGGCCTGGCCGGCCCCGCGCTTGTGTTGCGCGCGATGGAAGCTGCGGTGCAGAAATTTGTGCAGCAACCCGAGCAATGCAGCCAGGAAGCCGCCGGCAGGATAGAGCGGGCCAGCTTTGCCCTGACCGAGTACCTTGAGGGTGTGCTGGCCGACAAGCCGATCTCGGCCGTGTCCCTGTTCCCCCAATACCGTGAAGTCCAGGAGTTGCTGCGCGCCGATCGCATCCACCCCGCGGACCTCTGGCCATTTGAATGGCGTTGGCTGGAGCCCGAACTGGCCGCTCCGGGCGAGCCGCGCAACTACGACGACAGCGCGCGCGCCGTGCTGGACCAATCGGTGCTGCAGATCATGAAGGGCAAGGCCCCGCAGGCCGCCAAAACTCTCAAGGACCTCAGCCTCGGGTTTGCGGCCCGCCAACCTGACCGCCAGCCCCGCATTTTCTGGAAGATTGCCGCGGCCTACTTTGAAGCGGTCGCTAACGAACTGCTCGGCTCTGATCTGTACGTCAAGCGCGCTGCTTCCCGCATTCTCATGCAGTACGCTTCGCTGGCCAAAGGCGACACCTCCGTTTCGGATCGCCTGGCGCAGGACCTGCTGTTTTTCTGCTCGCAGGCGGTGTCTGCGCGCGCCAGCGACACACCGGTGCTGTCGGCCGTGCGGTCTGCCTATGGCCTTAACCGCTTCAAGCCCGTCGATTACGAACTCGTGCAGTTCGGGCGCTTCGACCCGGCCCTGCTGGCCCAGGCGCGCAAGCGCATCACCTCGGCCAAGGAAACCTGGTCGGCGCTGTCGGCCGGGGACGCCAACAAATTCAAGTTGGTCACCGACCAGTTCAGCCTGGTGACCGATTCATTGCTCAAGCTGCATCCGCCCAGTGAGCCTCTGGCGCAGGCCCTGAGCCGTGCCGTGGAAACCACGGTGCGCTCCGGCCAGGCCCCCGGCATTGAGCTGGCCATGGAAGTGGCCACGTCGGTGCTGTACCTGGAAGCCGCGTTCGACGACCTGGACCCCAACGACCCGCAACTGGCGGTGCGCACGGCCAACCTCGCCGAGCGCCTCGAGGGTGTCAGGGCCGGCGGGCAACCCCAGCCGCTGGAAGGCTGGATGGAAGAGCTGTACCGCCGCGTCAGCGACAAGCAGACCATGGGCAGTGTGGTGGGCGAGTTGCGCGTTTCCCTGGGCGAGCTTGAAAAATCGCTGGATGTCTTTTTCCGCAACCCGCAGGACAAGGTCACTTTGCAAGCGGTCCCTGGGCAGCTGTCGCAGATGCGCGGCGTGCTGTCCGTGCTGGGCCTGGATCAAGCCTCTCATGCCGTGCTGCGCATGCGCGACAGCGTCGAGCAGATGCTGGTCACCGAAATCGACGAGCAGCAGGCGCGCGCCGCGGGCACCTTTGAACACCTGGGCAACAACCTGGGCGCCCTGAGTTTCCTGATCGACATGCTCAACTACCAGCCGGCGCTGGCGAAGAAGCTGTTTGTGTACGACGACCAGAAAGGCGAGCTCCGGCCGCTCATGGGCCGGGCCGATACGGCGGCGAGCGCTGCTTCGGCCGTCACCGTCAACAGCGACATGCTGTCCCAGGAAGTCATCGCCGTGGTGCAGGATGCCGGCCAGGGCGAAGCCGATGCAAGCCTTACCGTCAAGCTCGATGCCCTGGCGACCCATGCGGCTTTGGCCGAGCAGCCCGCTTTGGCGCAAACCGCGCGCGAAGCCGCTGTGGCTGTGTCCACCAGCGACGCGGACGCCGCCGCCACCGCGCTGACGACGCTGGCGTTCACCGTGGCACCGACGCCGGCCGCGCCGGAGCCGGCGGCCGAATCTGACGACTTTGAAGAAGACGATTTGCGCGATATTTTCCTGGAGGAAGCTCGCGAAGTGGTCGGTACCGGCCGGGAGGCGCTGGCCGCTTTGGCCACCGATCCCGCCGACGTTTCGCAGCTCACTGTCTTGCGCCGTGCTTTCCATACCCTCAAGGGCAGCTCGCGCATGGTCGGGCTCAACGAGTTCGGCGAAGCCGCCTGGTCGCTGGAGCAAATGCTCAACACCTGGCTGGCCGACCAGAAGGCCAGCACCGACGAATTCAGGGCCTTGTCCAGCGAGGCCATGGGCGGTTTCGCTGACTGGATCGCCGACATCGCCAACAACACGGACGGCGCCTGGTCGGCATCGGTCTTCCGCGCCAGCGCCGATGCCATGCGTACCGAAGGCCGTTATCTTCCCTTGGTGTTCGGCGCCAAGGCTGCGGTCCCCGCGGCCGTTGCGGTGCCTGCCGAGACGGCTGCCGCAGAGGAATTCTCGGTGCCTGAGCTCGACCTGGATGCCGGCGCGCCCGAAGCTGCGAAAGCCCAGCCCGCCGAGGCGGCGGCGCCCGCCAGCGACCTGGACTTTGACCTGGTGTTTGATGACCTTGACGCCGCCAAGCCCGCTGAACCGACAGTTGCACCTGTGGCCGAGATTGCAGGCATCGATTTCGACAGCCTGTCCGCGCTTTCCGTTGATGCCGGCAGTTCGGCAACCCTTCCTGCGGAACCCGTTGCGGCAGCCGATGACGCCGCCGCGCTGGAGCTGGGCGGTGCAGAAACCATCGAATTGTCCGATGCGGACTTTGAAAAGCATTTCCACGCCGAGTCGCCGCAGCCAGCCAAAGCCGAGGCGGCCGTCGACCTGAACTTTGACTTCTCCACCGAGGCGCCACAGGCTGCTGCGGTGAGTGAGCCTGTTTCCAGCCAGCCGCAAGTCGAGGTGCTGGATGCCCTGGACCGCGTCGAGGCCACCGACAGCACGATGTCGGAAGATGGCGGCGATGAGCAGGTCAAGGTCATTGGCGCTTTGCGTATCAGCATCCCGCTCTACAACGTCTACCTGAACGAGGCCGACGAATGGTCGCGCCGCCTGGTGACGGAAGTGGCCGAGTGGTCGCTGGAGCGCAACCAGCCCGTCAGCGACTCCACCGTGGCCCTGGCGCACTCCCTGGCTGGTAGTTCCGCCACCGTCGGGTTCACCGCGCTGTCCGAAATGGCCCGCGCGCTGGAACAGGCTTTGCAGCAGTCCCGCGCGCATCACCGCAACGGCGCGTCCAAGTACGGCCAGGTGTTTGTCGATGCGGCCGAAGACATACGCCGCTTGCTGCACCAGTTTGCCGCCGGCTTCCTCAAGGAGCCGGATGCCGGCGTCCTCGACCGCCTGAAGGAACTTGATTTCTCCGATTCGGTCTTGCCTCCGGGCACCGACTTCTCTGACTACGATTTCGACGCTGAGCCGGCCGCGGAACTCACGCCCCTGCCTGAACCCACGCCAGAGCCAGAGCCCGAGCCGGCGGTCATGCAGGTGATCGAGGAGTTGCCGGTTGTCGAGGTGTTCGAACCAACGCCCGCACCTGCCCCCGTGCAGGCCGCCCCCGTGCCGTCGCCTGCCGCGTTTTCCGCGCCGCCCGCGGCCGTCGCACCGCCGGTGCGCCTGGCCACGCCGGCGGCTGCGCCCGCGGCCCAGAACTTCGGCGACGAAGAGGACGAGGAAATCGATGCCGTCGATGCCATCGATCCTGACTTGTTCCCGATTTTTGAAGAAGAAGGCGCCGAGCTCATGCCCCAGCTGGGTGGTGCGCTGCGGCAGTGGTCCGCGCGGCCCGACAACCAGGGCGCGCGCATGGAAGTGCTGCGTGCGCTTCACACGCTCAAGGGCAGCGCCCGGCTTGCCGGCGCCCTGCGGCTCGGTGAAATGGCCCACCGGATCGAATCCGAAATCGAGTTCCTCGGCTCCGACTCCGCAGCCTCAGCCGAGTTCGATGCCCTGATCAATCGCTTTGACGCGATGGAAGCGGCGTTTGAGGCATTGCGCAACGCCGATGCAGCGGCGGCAGCCGCTCCCGTTCATCTGGCCCCTCTTGTTGCCGCCGTGCCTGAGCCTGCGTCCGCGCCAGCGGTGGCCGCCGCTGCGCCCGAGGCTCCCGCACCTGCGGCCGGCACCGCGGCGGAAAGCGCGGCAACGCCGGCTCCTGCCGCCGCCGCTTCGCGCAAGCTCTCCGTGCCGGCGCCGCAAGCCATGGCCATGCAGCCCTTGCGGCAAGCGGCCAATGCCTCGATACGCGTGCGCTCGCAACTGCTGGACCGCATGGTCAACCAGGCCGGTGAGGTCATGATCACGCGCTCGCGCCTGGAAGCCGAACTCAGCCAGCTGCGCGGCTCGCTGAACGACATGAGCGGTAACTTGAACCGTTTGCGCCAGCAACTGCGCGATATTGAACTTCAGGCCGAAACCCAGATGCAATCGCGACTGGCCCAGGCCAAAGAGGCCCAGGCCGGGTTCGATCCGCTCGAGTTCGACCGTTTCACCCGCGTGCAGGAACTGACGCGCATGATGGCCGAATCCGTGAACGACGTGGCAACCGTGCAGCGCACCTTGCAGCGCACGGTGGAAGCCACCGAGGACGACTTGATTGCGCAGGCCCGCCAGACCCGCGAACTGCAGCGCGACCTGTTGCGCACGCGCATGGTGGAGTTTGAAGGCATCTCCGAGCGCCTGTACCGCGTGGTGCGCCAGGCCTCCAAGGAAACCGGCAAACAGGTGAAGCTGGACCTGCTGGGCGGCACCATCGAGATGGACCGCGGCATGCTGGACCGCATGACACCCGCCTTCGAGCACTTGCTGCGCAACTGCGTGGCCCACGGCATTGAAAGTACCGACGCTCGTACCAGCGCCGGCAAGGACCCGGTCGGTGTCATCACCGTCCACCTGCGCCAGGAAGGCAACGACGTGTCGGTCGACTTCAGCGATGACGGCGCCGGCCTGGACCTGCGCCGCATCCGCGAAAAGGCCGTCAGCCTCGGCATGATCGCGCCGGACCAGACCATTGAAGACAGCGATGCCGCCAACCTGATTTTCATGCCCGGCTTCTCCACCGCCGCCCAGGTGACTGAACTGGCCGGCCGCGGCATCGGCATGGACGTGGTCCGCTCCGAAGTCAACGCGCTGGGCGGCCGGATTGAAACTTCCACCGTGGCGGGCAAGGGCACCCACTTCAAGCTGGTGCTGCCGTTGACCACGGCTGTGACGCAGGTGGTGATGATCCGCGCCGGCAACCTCTCAGTGGGCGTGCCCGCCAATGTGGTGGAAACCGTGCGCCGCGCATCCGCCAAGGAACTTCAGCAGGCCTACAACTCCGGCACGCTGGAGATCGCCGGCGAATCCATGCCTTTCTTCTGGTCGGGCGCGCTGCTGCAGGCTTCGCAGCATAGCGGCGAAGCCCAGGGCAAAACCACGCCCGTCGTGGTTTTCCGAAGCGCCGCGCAGCGCATTGCACTGCACGTCGATGAAGTGCTGGGCAACCAGGAAGTTGTGGTGAAGAATCTCGGGCCGCAGCTGTCCCGCCTGCCCGGCCTGGCCGGCATGTCGGTGCTGGCTTCCGGCGCGGTGGTGCTGATCTACAACCCGGTGGCGCTGGCTTCGGTGTACGGCCAGCAGGCTCGCGCCTGGAGTACCGACCGCGCCGAGCCGCATGTGCTCGAAGGATCCGGCGCTACGGCGGCAAGCGCCGCAACAGGCACCGGCAGCGTCGTGAAAGCGCCGGCCATGCCTGCCGCGCCTCAGATTCCGCTGATCCTCGTGGTCGACGACTCCATCACCGTTCGCCGCGTCACGCAGCGCCTGCTTCAGCGCGAAGGCTATCGCGTCGCCATGGCGGCCGACGGCCTGCAGGCGCTTGAACGCCTGCAGGAAGAGCGGCCGGCGGTGGTGCTGTCAGACATCGAAATGCCGCGCATGGACGGCTTCGACCTGGCCCGCAACATCCGCGCCGACGTGCGGCTGAACAACCTGCCCATCATCATGATCACCTCGCGCATCGCTGAAAAGCATCGCGAGCATGCCAAGGAACTCGGTGTCGACCACTACCTGGGCAAGCCGTTCTCCGAAGAAGAGCTGATGAGCCTGGTGCGGCACTACTGCGCCACTGAGGCGGCGATCTCCGCCTGATCTTGCAGGGTTTCGCCTGGGGCTCCAGGTGAAATCCGTGCAAACCGCCCTCTGCACGGGGGCGGTTGCCTTCAGGCTTTCTTCACCACCGCATAACGCTGCAGCGTCAGCGCGCGGGCCTCGTCGTGCTGCACGATGGGCTGCGGGTAAGTCTTGCCCAGCACCACACCCGCGGCGGCCAGCTCCAAGGGCTTGGCCAGCCAGGGGCTGTGGATGGCCGGGGAGGGCAGCTTTGCCAGCGCGGGCAGGTACCTGCGGATAAACGCACCATCCGCATCAAACTTTTCGCTCTGGCTCACCGGGTTGAAGATGCGGAAGTAGGGTTGTGCATCGCAGCCCGTGCTTGCCGCCCATTGCCAGCCGCCGTTGTTGGCCGAGAGGTCGAAATCATTGAGTTTTTCGGCGAAGTAGCGCTCGCCCCGGCGCCAGTCGATGCCCAGGTCCTTCACCAGGAAACTCGCCGTCACCATGCGCAGGCGGTTGTGCATATAGCCGGTCTGGTTGATCTGCGCCATCGCGGCGTCAACCAGCGGGTAGCCCGTGCGGCCCTCGCACCAGGCCTGGAACAGCGCATCAGCCTTGTCGCCGCTTTCCCACCGGATCGCATCGTATTCGGGCTTGAATGCGCTGTGAACCGCATGCGGGAAGTTGCCCAGGATCTGCGCGTAAAAATCCCGCCAGACCAGCTCGCTGAGCCAGGTTGCCGCACCTTCGCTATCCCGATGCTCGGGGCTCAGGGCCGCCGCGGCCATGCGCCGGATGGACACCGTGCCGAAGCGCAGGTGCACGCCGAGGTAGCTGGGGCCTTTGACGGCCGGGAAGTCGCGCGCCGACTTGTAGTTCGCCATGCGGCCTTGGAATTCTTCAAAAAGCTGTTCTGCACCCTCGCTGCCGGTGGGTATCTTGAGTACTGAAAGGTTGGTCTTTTCGAAGCCGAGTTCGACCAGCGTCGGGATGGCTCGGGTCCCCGGCGGCAGTGCCGCCAGCGCCGCGCCATGGCGCTCCACCGGATAGGGCTTGAGGTAAAAATCGTCCACCTTTTTCAGCCACGCGTTTTTATAGGGCGTGAACACGGTGTAAGGCTTGCCCGCCAGCGTCAGCACTTCCTGGCGCTCGAAGACCACGTGATCTTTGAAACTGTGCAAGGCCACCCCACGGCCTTCCAGCGCGGCCTGCACGCCGGCGTCGCGCGCGAGCGACTGCGGTTCATCGTCATGGTTGGTGAAAACCGCCTCGACGGACAGCTCGGCGGCCAGCCGCGGCAGCGCTGCCCCGGCCCGGTCATGAACGGCCATCAAGCCGGCGCCCGGGTTGCCGTGCGCCGCGCCCAGCTGCCGCAGTTGGCGATCAAGGCTGACCAGCGACTCGCGTATGAACTCCACACGGCGGTCGGCGCGAGGCAGGCCGTCCAGGATGTCCCGATCAAATACGAACACGCAAAACACCTGCTTACAGGCTTTCAGCGCGTGGTAGAGCGCTGCGTTGTCCTGGACCCGCAGGTCGCGCCTGAACCACACCAGGCCGGACCGGTATTTCTTTTGCATCATGGAATGGTAGCGAAAGCGCCCCCACGGCATCGCTCCGGCTCCCAGAGCGCGTAAAATCCACCCATGGCCACGGATTCCGCATCGATCAACCTCACGCATCACTTCCTCATCGCCATGCCGGGGATGGACGACGAAGCTTTTGCCAAAAGTGTGGTTTACATGTGCGAACACAGCGACAGGGGCGCGCTGGGGCTGGTCATCAACAAGCCCAGCGACATCAGCCTCAAAAACCTGTTCGACAAAGTCGAGCTGCCCTTGCGCCGCGACGACCTGACGCAGGCTCCGGTGTTCCAGGGCGGCCCGGTGCAGACCGAGCGCGGTTTTGTGCTCCACGAATCCATGATGCCCGGCAATGAATCGGTCTATGCCTCGACCATGACGATTCCCGGCGGCCTTGAAATGACCACCTCCAAGGACGTGCTGGAAGCGCTTTCAACGGGCGCGGGCCCGCGCCGGGTGTTTGTCTCGCTCGGTTACTCGGCCTGGGGCGAGGGCCAGCTTGAATCGGAAATCTCCGAGAACAGCTGGCTCACCGTCGCCGCCGACGTCGGCGTGATCTTCGACACCCCGGTGGAGCAGCGCTACGACAAGGCCCTGATGCTGCTGGGCTTGCAGAGCTGGATGCTCTCTCCCGAGGCCGGCCACGCATGAGCCTGGCGGCCATGCCTTCCCGGACCTCCAAGGTCTCCCCTAACCTTCACACCTTTCTGGCTTTCGACTTCGGTCTCAAGCGCACCGGCGTGGCCACGGGCAATGTGCTGACGCGCACCGCTTCGCCTCAGGCCACGATCGCCGCCGAGGGCAGCGACGCCCGCCTCAAGGCGGTCGAAGCGCGCATCAAGGAGTGGCAGCCCGATGCGCTGGTGGTCGGCGTTCCTTTTCACCCCGACGGCGCCAGCCACGACAACACCGTGCGCGCGCAGAAGTTCGCCCGCCAGCTTCGCGGCCGCTTCGGCCTGCAGGTCTTCGAAGTCGATGAACGCTACAGCACCACCGAAGCCCTGGCCGGCGGCGCGCCTGACGCCGACGCCGCCTCGGCCTGCATCATTCTCGAGCAGTTTTTAAGGAGTCTTCCATGAGCAGTCTGACACTGGACGCCGAGGCGCTGTACAGCGACCTGCTGCGCGGCATGCGCCAGCAGCTGGCATCCTATCCCCAGCCGCCCATGCTGGTCGGCGTGGCCTCGGGCGGCGCCTGGCTGGCGCAGCGCCTGCAAAAAGACCTGGGCCTGGCCGGCGAGGCCGGCATCCTGTCGTCCTCCATGCACCGCGACGATTTTTCGCAGCGCGGCCTGGCTTCCAGCGGGCAGACCCTGTTGCCCTTTGACGTCAACGGCGCCCACCTGGTCGTGGTCGACGACGTGCTCTACACCGGCCGCACCATACGCGCTGTGCTCAACGAATTGTTTGACTACGGACGGCCCGCCAGCGTCAAGCTGGTGGTGCTGGTGGACCGTGGCGGGCGTGAACTCCCGGTGCAGCCCGACCTGGCGGTGGCGCGGGTGGCCCTGCCGGCCTCGCAGTCGCTGGAACTGGCGCGCGCGGAAGACGGCAAGTTCAGCTTCCAGGTGCAGGACCACCAGGCCTGACCCCAAGACCGAAGACCCAAGAACAAAACGAGCCCCATAAGAGACCAAGAGGAGTCCACACCGTGCTGTACCGACGAAACCCGCAACTCAACAAAAACGGCGAGCTGATCCACCTGCTGTCCATCGAAGGCCTTCCCAAGGCCACGCTGACGCAAATCCTCGACACCGCCGCCAACTTCGTCAGCGTCAACAACCGCGAAGTCAAAAAAGTCCCGCTGCTGCGCGGCAAGAGCGTCTTCAACCTGTTCTTTGAAAACTCCACGCGCACCCGCACCACCTTCGAGATCGCCGCGACCCGGCTGTCGGCCGACGTCATCAACCTGGACATCGCGCGCTCCTCGGCCTCCAAGGGCGAGTCGCTGCTGGACACCATCGCCAACCTGAGCGCCATGGCGGCCGACCTGTTCGTGGTGCGCCACAGCGAATCGGGCGCGCCCTACCTGATCGCCCAGCACGTGGCCCCGCATGTGCACGTGATCAACGCCGGCGACGGCCGCCACGCGCATCCCACGCAGGGCCTGCTGGACATGTACACCATCCGGCACTACAAAAAGGACTTCAGCAAGCTCACCGTCGCCATCGTCGGCGACGTGCTGCACTCGCGCGTGGCGCGCTCCGACATCCATGCGCTGACCACGCTGGGTTGCCCCGAAGTGCGCGTGGTCGGCCCCAAGACGCTGGTGCCGGCCGACATGGCGCAAATGGGCGTGCGCGTCTGCAACACGCTCGAGGAAGGCATCAAGGGCGCCGACGTGATCATCATGCTGCGCCTGCAGAACGAACGCATGTCGGGTGCGCTGCTGCCCAGCAGCCAGGAGTTCTTCAAGAGCTTCGGCCTGACCCCCGAGAAGCTGCAACTGGCCAAGCCCGATGCCATCGTGATGCACCCCGGCCCCATCAACCGCGGCGTAGAGATCGACTCGGCCGTGGTCGACGGCACGCAGAGCGTGATCCTGCCTCAGGTCACCTTCGGCATTGCAGTCCGGATGGCGGTCATGAGCATAGTCGCGGGCAACGAAGCTTGAGCGGAGAAAAAAGAATGAAGATACTCATCAAAAACGGCCGCGTCATCGACCCTGCCTCCGGTTTCGACGAAATTTGCGACGTGGCGATTGCCGCGGGCCGCATCGTCTCGCTCAAAAGCACGCCCGCCGATTTCGCACCCAACAAGACGATTGACGCCACGGGCTGCATCGTGGCGCCTGGCCTCGTCGATTTGTCGGCCCGGCTGCGCGAGCCCGGTCATGAGCATGAAGGAATGCTTGAAAGCGAACTGGCCGCGGCCGTGGCCGGCGGCGTGACCAGCCTGGTCTGCCCGCCCGACACCGACCCGGTGCTCGACGAGCCCGGCCTGGTGGAGATGCTCAAGTTCCGCGCCGAGAAGCTGCACCAGTCGCGCGTGTTCCCGCTGGGTGCGCTGACCCGTGCGCTCAAAGGCGAGACCCTGACCGAGATGGTCGAGCTGACCGAGGCCGGTTGCGTGGGCTTCAGCCAGGCTGAAGTGCCGCTGGCCAACACCCAGGTCATGATGCGCGCGCTGCAATACGCCGCCACCTTCGGCTACACCGTGTGGCTGCGCCCGCAGGAGCTGTATTTGGGCCAGGGCGTGGCCGCCAGCGGCGCGCTGGCCACACGCCTGGGCCTGAGCGGCGTGTCCGTGGCGGCCGAGACGATCGCGCTGCACACGATTTTTGAACTGGTGCGCGCCACCGGCGCGCGCGTGCACCTGTGCCGCATCAGCAGCGCCGCGGGTGTGGCCTTGGTCGCCAAGGCCAAGGCCGAAGGCCTGGCCGTGAGTTGCGACGTGAGCATCAACAGCCTGCACCTGACCGACGTCGACATCGGCTACTTCGACAGCCGCATGCGGCTGGACCCGCCGCTGCGCCAGCAGCGCGACCGCGACGCCATACGCCAGGGCCTGGCCGACGGCACCATAGACGCGCTGGTGTCCGATCACACGCCGGTCGATGAGGATGCCAAGACACTGCCTTTCGCCGAAGCCGAGCCGGGCGCCACCGGGCTGGAACTGCTGCTGGGCCTGGCCTGCAAGTGGGGCAGCGACAGCGACGCCGGGCTGCTGCGCGCGCTCGCCGTGCTGACCAGCGAGCCCGCGCGCGTGCTGGGCGACGCATTGGGCACGCTGCAGGGCAGCTCGGGCCGGCTGGTCAAGGGCGGCGTGGCTGATGTCTGCGTGTTCGACCCGAAGGGTGAGTGGACGGTGGAGCCGGCCGCGCTGCGCAGCCAGGGCAAGCACACGCCTTTCAGCGGCCACCAGATGCCGGTGCGCGTGCGCTGGACGGTGGTGGGCGGGCAGCTCGCCTATGAAGCTTCGCACTGACGTGCGCGCAAACCCATGAGATGGCTTCGCTTCTGCTGGACGTTGCTGCGTGCCACCGTGCACGCGGTGCAGGGTTTCTGGACCATCAAAACCCTTTTCCCCAAACTGGACCAGGCCGACCGCGAGGCGCGCGTGCAGGTGTGGGCCGGCGCCATGCTGCGCATCGTCGGCATCGAGCTGGTCGTCAAGGGCAGGCCTCCCGCCGCCGGCCCGGTGCTGCTGGTGGCCAACCATATTTCCTGGCTGGACATCCTGGTGATGCATGCCTCGCGCCACTGCCGTTTTGTTTCCAAGTCGGATGTGCGCAGCTGGCCTTTTGTGGCCACGCTGTCCGACGGCGCCGGCTCGCTGTACATAGAGCGCGAGTCGCGGCGTGACGCGCACCGGGTGGTCACGCAGATGGCCGAGCGCCTACAGGCTGGCGACATCCTGGCGGTGTTTCCCGAAGGTACGACGGGCGACGGCATCACGCTCAAGCACTTCCATGCCAACCTGATCCAGGCGGCCATCGAGGCCTCGGTGCCGGTGCAGCCGGTGGCGCTGAAGTTCGTCGACGCGGCCAGCGGCGCCACGAGCTTTGCGCCCAGCTATGTGGACGATGAAACCCTGGCCGGCTCGATCTGGCGCACGCTCACGGCGCCGCCGTTGAAGGCGGTGGTGGTTTTCGGCGAACCGCAGCCGCCGCAAGGGCAGACCCGGCGGGTGTGGGCGCAGACCTTGCGCGAAGACATTGAGGGCCTGCGGCAGCAGGCCTAGACACTTCTCGAGGAGGCGAAGGCCTATTCCCGCGGGAAAGTCACCACATGGTCGACTTCGGGGCGAATGCCTATCCATTCACCGAGCGCATGGTCGTGGTGTGAGGGCACATGCGCCATCACGGTCTCGCCCGTCTGCAGTTTGAGCGTGTACAAAAATTCAGAGCCGCGAAAAGCCTTGCGCATGATCTGCGCTTTGACCGGCGCATTGTCGTCATGCACGATGTCGTCGGCCCGCAGCAGCACGTCGCACAAACCGTCGGCATAGGCGCCCGGCAAGGGGCATTCCAGCACGTCCGTCAAGTCGCCGAGCGCGGTGTGCACCACCACGTCGTCGCCGCGCTGCTCGATATGCGCTTGCGCGAACACGCCGTGGCCGATGAAGTCGGCCACAAAACGCGTGGCCGGGCGATGGTATAGCGCATAGGCGTCATCCCACTGGTGCAGCCGGCCCTGGTGCATCACGCCGATGCGGTCGCCGATGGCGAAGGCTTCGAGCTGGTCGTGCGTGACAAACAGCGCCGTCGCCCCGGCGGCCTTGAGGATGCCGCGCACCTCATGCGCCAGGCGCTCGCGCAGGTCCACGTCCAGGTTGGAAAAAGGTTCATCCAGCAGCAGCAGACGCGGCTGCGGCGCCAGGGCCCGCGCGAGCGCCACACGCTGCTGCTGGCCGCCCGAGAGTTCGTGCGGGAAGCGCTTGTGCACATTGCCCAGGCCGACGAGTTCCAGCACCTCGCCGGCGCGCTCGCGCCGTTGGGCGGCGGGCAGGTGGGTGAGGCCGAAAGCCACGTTGTGGGCCGCGTCAAGGTGCGGGAACAGGGCGTAGTCCTGGAACACCATGCCGATGCGGCGGGATTCGGCGGGCACATGGACGCCAGCGCTGCTGACAAGCTGCCGGGCCAGCGTAATGCTGCCGGCATCGGCGCGCTCCAGGCCCGCGACGGCGCGCAGCAGGGTGGTTTTGCCGCAGCCCGAGGGCCCGATCAGGACCCCGATCTCCCCCGCCTGGAGGCTGAAGGACACGCCGTCGACCGCGGGTTTTGAACGGCCGGCATAGTGCACGCCCAGCTGGGAGATATCCAGAAACATGCTGGCAATTGTAGATGCTTACAATTCTCATTTGCAGTGACCGCTGCAACACCATGGCGCGCGCAGCGAGGGGAGGGCCTCTTTCTGCAGAGGCCTTTTTCCGGGTCCCCATGCTGCGCCGCTTTTTTTCCGCCATTCCTTCCGTAGTGCCTTCCGCCATGCTCTTTCTGCTGGTGGCCTTGCTCACGCTGCCGGTCGTGGCTGTGGGACTGTCCTGGCTGCAGTTCGATACCCAGGCGCAATCCATCCTGGTCCAGATGCTGCAGACGGTGCTGCCCGACTACACTGTCACCTCCCTGCTGCTATGCCTCAGTGTGGCTTTTGGCGTGGCGCTGGTGGGCATGGCGACGGCAAGTGCAGTGACGCTGTTCGAGTTTCCGGGGCGCCGGGTGTTTGAATGGGCGCTGCTGCTGCCGCTGGCCATGCCGGCTTATGTGCTGGCGTATGCGTACACCGATTTCCTGCAGTACGCCGGCCCGCTGCAGTCCTGGCTGCGTGCGACCTTCGGGCTGCAGGGCCGCTTGCTGCCCGAGGTGCGCAGCCTGGGCGGTGCCGTGCTGGTGTTTACCGTGGCGCTCTACCCCTATGTCTACCTGCTGGCGCGCACCGCCTTGTCCGAGCGCGCCGTGCACCTGATGGAAGCGGCCCGGCTGCTGGGCGCGCCGCTGTCGCGCCGCATACGCGGCGTGGCCTTGCCGCTGGCGCGCCCGGCCGTGGCCGCCGGCGTGGCGTTGGCGCTGATGGAGACCCTGGCCGACTTCGGTGTCTCCAGTTACTTCGGTATCCAGACCTTTACCGCCGGCATCTACAAGGCCTGGCTGTCCATGGACAACCGCATCGCCGCCGCCCAGCTGGCCACGGTCCTGCTGTTTTTTGTCGCGCTGCTGCTATGGGTGGAGCATGGCGCGCAAAAGCGCATGCGCTTTGCCACCGGCCGCGGCGCGCGCGCCGGCGCGCAGGATGCTGCACCGGTGCAGCTGCGGGGAGGGCGTGCGCTGTCGGCCTGGCTGGTGTGCGCCGTGCCGATTGCGCTGGGTTTTGTGCTGCCCGTGCTCTTCATGCTGCGCCCGCTCATCCTGGGTTGGGACAACCTGCTGTGGGACAAATTCTTGGGCTGGGCCATGAACAGCGTCTGGCTCGCGG
Organism: Polaromonas sp. P3_B1; assembly: GCF_056402935.1. Lineage (NCBI taxonomy): Bacteria > Pseudomonadati > Pseudomonadota > Betaproteobacteria > Burkholderiales > Comamonadaceae > Polaromonas > Polaromonas sp. P3_B1. The sequence continues at coordinate 40,708 of NZ_JBFUGK010000036.1, read as the reverse complement.
GGCTGAGCGCGCTGCTGGCCACGGGCCTGGCCTTCAGCCTGGCCTTCGCGGCGCGCCGCAAGCCGCACTTGCTGACGCGCGCGGCGCTGCAACTGGCCAGCCTGGGTTATGCGGTGCCCGGCGCGGTCATCGTGGTCGGCCTGCTGCTGCCCGTGGGCTGGCTGCAGGCGGCCGCGCCGCAAACCGGTGTGGGCTACTGGGTCACGGCGACTGTGCTCGGCATTGTCTGGGCCTACCTGGTGCGCTTCAGTGCCGTGGCCCTGCAAAGCCTGCAAAGCGGCTATTCGCGTATCCCCGCGAGCTTTGACGACAGCGCGCGCATGCTGGGTACGCCCGGCCTGGGCATCCTGGCGCGCGTGCACTGGCCGCTGCTCAAGCGCTCGGTCGCGGCGGCCGGTTTGCTGGTGTTTGTCGACGTCATGAAAGAGCTGCCCGCCACGCTGGTGCTGCGGCCCTTTAACAGCGACACCCTGGCCGTCGTCACCTACCAGTTCGCGCGCGACGAGCGCCTGGGCGAGGCGGCCTTGCCCGCGCTCGCCCTGGTGCTGGTGGGCCTGCTGCCGGTGGCGCTGCTCAGCCGCACCTTGCGCTCGAAGTAGCGTGCATGTTCAGGGTTTTGCCTTGATATAGCGGTATTCCTGCGTGAGGCCGCCAAAGCCGTAGGCCTCCGCGCGCACGTCGTGCACATAAATGTAGCTTTCCTCGTGCACATTGCCCAGCAGTTTGCTGAAGGCGGCAAAGGACTCGGCCACGTACTGCGCCTTCTCGTCCTTGGTATTGGTGCCGTCCACCACCTTGATGTCGAAATAAAAACTGTTTTTGCCCTGGCTGGCCAGTGTGCTGCCGCCCACGATCCAGTGCTCCGGCGGCACGAAGTCGATCGCGATGGCGGTGAGTTCGCGCTTCTTGCGCAGGATGCGCGTGGTCAGCTCCAGCAGGGTTTCGGCGATGGCGTTCGTCAGTTGGGGGCTGGCGGGCTGGCTGACTTTGACGTTGAGGATGGGCATGTGATTTCTCCGGTGGGTTAAAAACAATTAGTTAGCTATGCAACTATATGGGCAAAAAAAAGGAACATGAGGGACGGTTTATTTGAGCGCGGAAGACACGCTCCTGACGCGGGCTACGGTTTCATCGAAGTTCTCCTTTCCGATCTGTTGCTGGATGCGGCGCGTCACCTCGCCGCTGGCCTTGTTGATGCCGGCATGCATGGCCTCGGCCTGGGCCGTGGGAAACACCGCCCAGTGCCGGCCGTCGGACTCCAGGCTCCTGCGCTCCACCAGGCCCAGCGCCTGCAGGCCGTCGAGCAGGCGCGTGGCTGTGGGGCGCGAGATCGTCAGTTCGTCGGCGATCTCGTGCTGCGGCATGCCGGGTTGCTTGAGCACCAGGCGCAGCATAAAACCCTGGGAGGGTGTGACGCCGAAGGGTTTGAAGGCCAGCGTCCACTCCTTGTCGACCAGGCGGGCCAGCGCGGTGGTATTGAAATAAAGGCAGTGGTCAAACATGGAAGCCATCGTAGCAGAAATTAATTAGCTATGCAACTACATGCAAACCCACGGCCGCATCAGGGCTGTAAGCATGAACCTACGCCCATCAAATACGCGGGCCTACGGCGGCCGGACGGGATAACTCCTAAGGTGAATCCATGCCGCCCGTTGCCTGCAAGCGTGCTTGCGGATTCCGGGCGAATTTATCAACCCTTCCGAGGAGAAAACCATGAACCAGGAACGCATGCAAGGCAATTGGCGCCAGTTCAAGGGCAAGGTCAAGGAACAGTGGGGCAAGCTCACCGATGACGACCTTGAGGTGATCGCCGGCAAGCGCGAACAGCTGCTCGGCAAGATCCAGGAGCGCCACGGCATCAGCAAGGAAGAGGCCGAAAAACAGGTTGCCGTCTGGAAAGACCGCAACCCGACGGATTTCTTCGAGCGCTACTGAGCCGCGTTTCCCTATCTTCCCCTTACCCGCAACCACCATAACGATTCACACCATCCCAAGGAGCTACCCATGATGAAAACCAGACTGTTGATGCTGACCGCCGTGATGTCCTGCGCTTTCGCCGGCAACGCCATGGCACTGACCAAGGAAGAGTACAAAGCCCAGAAAGATCGCATCTCGGCCGACTACAAGGCCAGCCGCGACAAATGCGGCACGCTGAAGGACAACGCCAAGGACATCTGTATCTCGGAAGCCAAGGGCGTCGAGAAGGTCGCCAAGGCCGACCTCGAAGCCCAGTACAAGCCCAGTTCGCGCAACACCGAAAAAGTCGCCTTCGCCAAGGCCGATGCCGCTTATGACACGGCCAAGGAAAAATGCGACGACCAGAAGGGCAACGCCAAGGACGTCTGCATCAAGGACGCCAAGGCCGCCCATGTGAAAGCCAAGGAAGACGCCAAGGTGGTAAAGACCTCGACCGACACCAGCAAGGACAAGAGCGAAAAAATGGCTGACACCCGCAAGGAGGCCAACTCCGAAAAACGCGATGCCGAGTACAAGGCCGCCAAAGAGCGTTGCGACGCGCTGACCGGCGCGGCCAAGGATGGCTGCCAGAACGACGCCAAGGCCAAGTACGGCATGAAGTAAGCCCGGCATCCAGCGGGTGGCCCGATGGGCTTCCCGTTCCATCGCCAGAGTTGGCGAACGCCGGCGAACTCACCCGGACAAATCCCGGCATTGCGTTTGCATGCCGGGATTTGTCGTTGGGCGGCCGGTGCGGCTAAGAGTCCGCCGGCACGCATCCCGCCTCGGCGGATGCGGACGCAGGCCGGAATTGGGGCCGTCGCCCCTTTCCTTTGAACGCCATGGCCTCTTGCGTGCATTGCGGCTTGCCGCTGCGCAGGGCCAGGCCGCCTCCACCGGCATCGGTCCAGCTCAATTCCGAACTCACCATGCGGCCGAGCTCGCGGTAGGCCCAGAACAGGTAGGAGCTGGCGTTGTAAGTGGCGCCCGGCGTCGAGAGATGCGGAAATACCATGTACCCGTCTTTTTCGTTCACCGTCGCCGTGTTGTGGCCGTAGTAGGTGGCCAGGAAACAATTCACCGCGTGTTCCGCAGAGCCGCAATCCGCGGCGTTGAAGGCGCGCCGGAAGTCCTGCTGGTGCCAGCCCAGCTTGACCAGCCACAGCCGCGTGGGCGGAATTTTCTCGCCATTGACGTCGGGCCAGGTGACCGTGCCTTTGACGACCGGGTTGAGCCAGGCTGAGGTGTTGTACACCAGCCTTTTTTCAACTTTTCCTTTGTTTTTATGCTGATCGGCGTCTTCCCAGGTTTTGCACACTGCCTCGAAGTTCTTGAGCGCGGGAAATCTCATCTCCGATCCAGGCACGTCTTGGGCGACCGCCGCACGCACCCAGCAAAGGTCGTCCATTCGCCCTATCTGGTCTGAAGCGTCGTCAACCACGATGATGTCGGGGATGCGGCGCTTGAGCAGGCTGTACAGCCCCAGGTCCTCCGAGCCGCCGCCATCGCTCAAGTGCAATCGCTGTGAGGGTGCGGGCGAGAAACGGTCCTGGATGTCTATGCCCCAGGTAAGTGCTTTGTGAAGGCCCATGGCACTTGCAAAGCGGGGGTTGTTGACACCCTGGCGGTCGGCAAAAGCGGCGGAGGCCAGCGTCGCAGTGCCCAGGTCCGGGACACCGGCCAGCTCCGGTGATTCGATGCGATAGCGATGCCCCGTTGCGCCGTGGCTCAGCGGCGTCATCTCGTAAATGTGCCTTGAATCAGGCGTCGGGCCTTTTTGCCCCTGTGTGGAATTGAGTATCCAGAGCGGCAGCGTCGGGTCCTTGCGGTATTGCGTCCTCAAAGCTTCCCAACCGCCGAATGCCGGGTCAACATGCATGTCGCGGCTTGGGGCTTTCCCGAGCGCATTGGTATACGCCCACTTCGTGCGAGCGTCATCGCCTGTCACCGGCGTCCCGGCAAACACCCGGGGCTGTGGGTTCAGGCCCCAGACCCGTTCGATGCCGTAGTGGTACTCCAGCGGGATGTTCGAATTCTCAATGAGTGGCCTGGCAAAAAGCTCCACCAGAAATGCGGGCGCCTCGGCTGCCACCTGCAATACCGGTGCGCCTTGCGCATTGCCGCTCACGAACCCTGGCGTGCGGTTGAACATGTCCGGCCAGCGCGCCAAATGGGCCTGCCAACGATAGGGGTCGCCGGGCTCCCAGTGCAGGGTGTTGGTGCAAGCCGGCATTCTGGGGCTTCCTTTGCTCAGGGCCTGATCCATCAGGGCTTTCAGGGTGCGGCCGGTGCTGCCCGCTTTTGCCTTGCGTTCGTCGACCCACCACGCAGGCAGGCAGTCGTCAAAAATCTGTTTGTGCGAAAACCCCAGACGCTGCGCCTCCAGCCGCTTGGAGAAATACCAATAAGCGGCGTAGCTGCCGCCCGAGACGCTGGAGATGACGTCGACCCGGTCCAGCAGCCCGGTGTCGTTCAGGCCCTGGAGCACGCCGTGGGCGAAATACCCTGCCCGGGTCCCGCCGCCGGCCAGTGCCAGGCCTACTTTGGGGGCGGCCCTGCCTTCACGCTCGATGCCGTAGTCTTCCACTATGGTTTTCGCCGTGGTCTGCGCCAGCGGCGTGCGGTCAACTATTGCCCCCGATTGGGGCTGTGACTGTGCGAGCGCCATGCTGCTTGCCGCCATCAAGGCCAGCACAAGCGAATTGAACCCGATGTGGCTCATATCCCACCCTCCTGCATTGTTGTTCTGTTGTGTCCTGCTCCGGTTCCATGCGCAGGCTCACGGGCATTTTGCAGGCTAACGCCATAGCGGACATCCTCCATACGGAGGAGGTGGCGCGCCCGCCCACCGGAGCAGCGGCCCTGTCGCCTTTCCCAAGGATGGCACTGGGGGATGGGCGCCGTCCCGGACGAGCATGGGGCCGCGCTCCTAAAATGCTTGCTTTGCGGCGGCCACAAGGCCCGCCGCTCTCCAATAAAAGGTCCGCATGCTTGTTCAGGATGGTTTGCCCGCGCGCGAGCGCCTGAGCGCGCTGCTGGTCATCATCCTCGGCATCGTCATGGCGGTGCTCGACGGCACCATCGTCAACCTGGCCTTGCCCGACATCACGCGCGAGCTCAACGCCACGGCCGCGCAGTCGATCTGGGTTATCAATGCCTACCAGGTCGCCACGCTGGCGCTGTTGCTGCCTCTTGCCTCACTGGGCGACATCGTCGGCTACCGCCGTGTCTACCTGGTCGGCCTGGCGGTGTTCACGCTGGCTTCAGCCGCCTGCGCCCTGGCCGATTCCCTGACCACGCTGGCGCTCGCCCGCGTGCTGCAGGGCCTGGGCGCGGCCGGCCTCATGAGCGTGAACACGGCGCTGGTGCGCCTCATCTATCCCAAGCACCTGCTGGGCCGCGGCATCGCGATCAATTCGCTGGTGGTGGCCACGGCCTCGGTAGCCGGGCCTTCGATTGCGGCGGGTATTCTTTCGGTGGCTTCCTGGCCCTGGCTGTTCGCGCTCAACGTGCCTTTCGGCCTGCTGTCGCTGTGGCTGGGCCGCAAGGCCCTGCCGCAGAACCTGTCCAGGTCCGAAGGGCGGCTTTCCCCGCTCGACGTGCTGCTCAACGCGCTGATGTTCGGCCTGGTGTTTCTTGGCGTCGATGGCCTGGGCGTGCGCGCCGAGGCCGTGCCGGGCGGCGCGCCCGCCGCTTCGCTGTGGTTGCCGCTGGCCGAGCTGGCCGCCGGCATTGTGATCGGCGTGATTTACGTGCGGCGCCAGCTGGCCCAGCCCCTGCCGCTGTTTCCTTTGGACCTGCTGCGCATCCCCGTGTTCGCGCTGTCCATGGGAACCTCGATAGGCGCGTTCTGCGCACAAACCCTGGCCTATGTGAGCCTGCCCTTCCTGCTGCTGGGCAATTACGGATTCAGCCACCTGCAGGCCGGCCTGCTGCTGACGGCCTGGCCGCTGGCCATCGTGGTGACCTCACCGGTGGTGGGGCGGCTCATTGGGCGCTACTCGGGCGGCTTGCTGGGAAGCATCGGCATGGCGCTGCTCGCACTGGGGCTGGTCTTGCTGGCCGTGTTGCCGGCGCATCCGTCGCAGCTCGACATCGTGTGGCGCATGGTGCTGTGCGGTGTGGGTTACGGCCTGTTCCAGTCGCCCAACAACCACACCATCATCACTTCCGCACCGCCCCATCGCAGCGGCGGCGCCAGCGGCATGCTGGGCACGGCGCGCCTGACCGGCCAGACACTGGGCGCGGTGTTGCTGGCGATGATTTTTGCGATGTTCGACCCGCAAGGCGGCCACGGCTCATTTGTGGCGCTGTGGCTGGGGGCCGGCTTTGCGGCCCTGGCCGGCGTTTGTAGCGGTTTGAGGATGCGCCAGGTTTAAGTGCGCGCGACCGCGGCTGCCTGCTGAATGGTTTGCAGCGTGACGCGCCCCATGGGCTGGCCCTGGTCGCCCACAATCGCGGCCTCATTGGCACCGGCATCCAGCATGGCCGACAAGGCATCGCGCAGCGGCGTGGTGGCCGGCAGGCGCGGCGCGCCGGCGGCGGGCGTTCCGCTTTCCACATAGGGGCCGGCCGTCAGCAGGGCCAGGCGCTTGAGTGAGCGGTCGCCGCCCACAAAAGCTTCGACGAAAGCGTCGGCCGGGTGGGAAAGTATGCGCTCGGGCGTGTCGTACTGCACCACCTTGCCGCTGCGCAGGATGGCGATGCGCGAGCCCATGCGTATGGCCTCGTCGATGTCGTGCGTGACAAACACAATGGTCTTGCCGAGCTCGCGCAGTATGCGCAAAAACTCGTCCTGCAGGCGCGCGCGCGTGATCGGGTCTATGGCGCCGAAGGGCTCGTCCATCAGCATCACCGGCGGGTCCGCCGCCAGCGCCCGCGCCACGCCCACGCGCTGCTTCTGCCCGCCTGAGAGCTCGCGCGGAAAGCGGTTGCGGTAGATCGACGGGTCCATGTGCACCAGCGCCAGCAGCTCGTCGACTCGTTTGGCGATGCGGGCCGAATCCCAGCCCAGCATCCGGGGCACGGTGGCCACGTTCTCGGCCAAAGTCATGTGCGGGAACAGGCCCACCTGCTGGATCACGTAGCCGATGGAGCGGCGCAGTTCCACCGCATCTATCTTGGTGACGTCGCGCCCGCCCACTTCGATGCGGCCCGAGTCGGGCTCGACCATGCGGTTGATCATGCGCATGGTGGTGGTCTTGCCGCAACCGGATGGGCCGATCAGCACGCAGATCTCGCCGGTGTTGACGGTCAGCGACAGCCCATCGACGGCCGACTGGGCGCTGCCGCCGAAGGACTTGGTGAGGCGGTCCAGAGTGATCATGCGCGAAGCCCTTGGGGAGTCATGCGGCGCTGCAGCGCGCCGAAAAGAAAGTCAGTGCCCAGCGCCAGCAGCGCCACCGGGATGGCGCCCACCAGCAGCTGGGGAACGGCCATCATGGCGATGCCGGCGGTGATGAAGTCGCCCAGCCCGCCGCCGCCGATAAAGGCCGCCAGCACCGCGCCGGAAATGATCTGCACCGCCGCCGTGCGCAGACCGGCAAAGATCACCGGCATGGCCATGGGCAGCTCCACACGCCACAGCAGGGCGGTGCGCGTCATGCCCATGCCGATGGCGGCATCCACCGCATCGGCGTCCACGCCGCGCATGCCGACGATGGTGTGCGTGACGATGGGTGGTAGGGCGATCAGCGTCAGCGCGAACAGCGCCGGCGCGAAGCCCGTGCCCAGTATCGGCATCACCAGCGCCAGCACGGCCAGCGAGGGCAGGGTGCGGCCCACATTCGCGGCATTCACCACGGCCAGCGACAGGCCGTTCTTGCGCGCGACGGCGATGCCGGCCGGAATGCAGACCAGTGCGGCGATCAGCAGCGCCGACACCGATAGCGCGACGTGCACGCCCAGCGCGCGGTAAAACTGCGCGGGATGGGACAGGACATAGTTCCAGGCGTCGGCAAGCATCGGGGCCTCGTGGTATTCAGGCTGCGCGCCGGTTTTTGAGCCGCCGCTCGAGCAAGGCCAGGCTCAGGTCGACGATGACGGAGAGCAGGCACACCGTCAGCGCGCCGGTCCAGATCTTGGCCGGATGGTCGCTCGCGATGCCGTTGAAGATCAGCGTGCCCAGGCCGCCCGCATTCACGTAAGCCGCCACCACCGTCACGCTGATCACGGTGACGGCCGAGACCCGCAGGCCGGCCACGATCAGCGGCAGGGCCAGCGGAAGCTCGATGCGCCGCATGATCTGCGCGGTGTTCATGCCCATGCCGCGCGCCGCATCGATGATGTCGGCCGGAACCTCGCGTATGCCGGTGGCCACGCTGCGGATCAAAATCATCAGCGAGAACGCGACCATGGTGATGATGGCGTTGGTGCGGCCCAGTCCCACCAGGGGAATCAGGAAGGCGAGGAAAGCCAGCGTCGGGATGGTGTACAAAAAGCCTGAAATGGTCATCACCGTACCGTAGAGCTTTTCACGTCGCGCAGCCACAATGCCGATCACCAGCGAGAGGGCAAAAGCGATGGCCAGGGCCGTCAGCGAGATCGCCACGTGCTCCCACAGCGAGTGCAGCACGTCGGGCCAGTTGCGCAGAAACCAGTTCATGCGCTCGCCGCCCTGGCGCTTTCGGGGCCGAACACACCCGCGGCGACGGCGCTTTGGACGCGGTCTATGTCGGGGCCCAGTGGGCGGTCTTCGTCCAGCATGGGAACCAGCTTGCGCACTTGCTCAAACGTGCGCTGCGTGCCTTCGCCCATCTGCGCGGTGTCGAGCTCGCGCAGGTCCACCGCCTGCGCGGCCACCAGCAGCTCGATGGCGATCAGGTAGCGCAGGCGCTCCACCAGCTCGCCTAATTTCTCCGCCACGCCCAGCGCCATGCAGGCATGGTCTTCCAGCGCCTCGGACACCGGCAGGAAGTCGAGCGAGCCCGGGTTGGCACGCAGCCGCACCTCGGCCCAGAGCGCGGTCAGGGTTTTTTGCACCGTCGCAAAACCCGAATGGGCCGGGCCGTGGCGCGTGAGCTGCAAGGGCAGGCCGGTCAGCGCCGGCGACATGAAACGCTGGCTGCGTGAGACTGACATGCTGGCCGCCTGCGCCAGCGCGATGGCCGAAGCGTCCAGTGCCAATGCCAGCGCCGGCACGTGGAAGTTGCCGTTGGAAAGCATCACGCCTTGCTCGGTGAGCACCAGGGGGCTGTCGGCCGCGCTGTTGAGTTCAATCTCGACTTGCGCGCAGGCCGCGTCCACCATGTCGCGCGCAGCGCCATGCACCTGCGGCACGACGCGCATGGACACCGGGTCCTGCACACGACGGGCCGCGCCCATCTCCAGTAGCGCGCTGCCCTTGAGCAAGTCACGCAGCTGCCGCGCCACCTGCACCTGTCCGGCGGCGGGGCGGGCCGCCACCGCGTCGGGATGCAGCGGCGACAGGTTGGCCCTGAAGCCTTCATAACCGAGCGCCACCGCGGCCAGCCAGGCATCCAGCGCCACATGGGCGTCATGCAGCACGAGGGCGGCACGCGCCGTGGTGGCTGCGTTCGAGCTGATCAAGGCCAGGCCGTCCTTGGCGCCCAGCGTGACCGGTTCAAGGCCTGCGCGCTCCAGCGCGGCGCTGCCGCTCAATACTTCACCGCGCACCTCGGCCTGGCCTTCGCCGAACAAGGGCAGGGCCAGGTGCGAAAGCTGGGGCAGGTCGGCCACGCCGATGGAACCGAAGCGCGGCACCACCGGATGCACCTGGAAGTTCAGCAGCTTGATGCAGGCATCCAGCACCGCGGGCGAGATACCCGAGCCGCCGCGCGAGAGGCCTGCGATGCGCGCGAACTGCATCGCGCGCACCGACGTCTTGTCATAGGCAGGGCCGACCGCCACGGCCCGGGCGCGCACGGCGCGGCGCTGGTAGTCTTCAAGGTCGCCTTCGGCCAGCACGGCGCCGGTGTTGGCGCCCAGTGCGGAATTGAGGCCGTAGATGGGTTTTCCCGATGCCGCCAGCTGCAGCACAAGCTCACGCGCGGCGGCCACGCGTTCACGCGCAGCGGGCGCCAGCGAGACCGGCTCGCCGGCGCGCGCCACGCGCACCAGGTCCGCGATACACAGCCATTGTTCCCCGACCTCTAGCGCCATGGCGTGCAGGCTTTCACGGTCATGCCTTGAAATGGTGCGAGGTGCAGGAGGCCGGCAGCTTACTTGACCAGTCCCTTGGACTTCAGGAAGTCGCGGGCCACGTCCTTGGGCTCGAGCTTGTCGCCGTCGACCTGGTAGTTCATCTGGGCCATGGAGGCTTCGTCGAGCAGGGCGCTTACGCGGTTCAGGACTTCGCCGACTTTGGGGTTGGCGTCCAGCACTTCCTTGCGGATCACGGGCACGACGAAGTAGGGCGGCCACAGGCTTTTGTCGTCGCGCAGGCGCTTGAGCTTGAGCGCGCTGATCATGCCGTCGGTGGAGTAACCGTTGACCACCTGGATCTGGTCGTTCTTGAGCGCCTGGTAGCGCAGGCCTATGGCCATCTGCAGGTCTTCACCGAAGACCATGTCGTACTTGGCCTTCAGGCCCGGCAGGCCGTCCTTGCGGTCGCGGAACTCGGGGCCGGCGCCGACCTTGAGGTCCTTGGCGGCCTTGGCGAGGTCGGACAGGGTTTCAAGCTTGAATTTCTGCGCGGTGTCGGCGCGCACCACCATCACGTAGCCGTTGTTCAGGTTGGACTGGTTGAGCAGCACAAAACCCATCTTGGCGTAGCCTTCCTTGACCTTGTCGTACACCGCCTTGGCATCCGTCAGGGGTTCCTGCTTGAGCACGGCCAGCAGCATGGTGCCGGTGTACTCGGGGTAGAAGTCGATCTGCTTTTCTTCCATCGCCTTCTGGGCAATCAGCGTGCCGCCCAGGTTGAGCTTTTTCTCGGTCTTGATGCCGGCGGCTTCCAGCGCCTGTGCGTAGATCTCGGCCAGCACGAACTGCTCGGTGAAGTTTTTGGAGCCGACGCGCACGGCCTGTTGGGCATGGGAGGCGAACGGGGCGAAGGCGGCCAGCGCGAATGCGGACAAGGCCAAAAGTTTGTTGATTTTCATGGTGATCTCCGAAGAGGTAGCGGCGAAACTGAACAATGAAACAAGGAATTTTCCGGCCTGTCGCATGCACAAGCCGTGCCTGAAACCGCGCCATCCTGGTGCCTTCAGTGCTTAACTTGTATATACAACCTAATAATAGTAGCATACGGAAATAGTGCCTGCAAGGCGGAAACCACCCCGGGGCCAGTCTTCTTTCTCATATACAAATAACAGCCGTGAGCCTTGCCGCCGGCACCTTTTTGCCTCATTCCCGGTCTCAGCCCCGGCCTATCCGCAGTGTCTTTTCTTCCTTCCGTTTCCGTCCTGAAAGCCAGCCTGCCCGGCGCCATGGTGTGTGTGGTCATCGCGCTGGCGGCGACCTTTTTGTCCGAGCATTACGGCGGCCCGCAGCTGCTGTATGCGCTGCTGATAGGGCTGGCCTTTCACTTCCTCATGAGCAACCCCAAGGTCAAGCCCGGCGTGGATTTTTGCGGCCGCACCTTGCTGCGCGTCGGCGTGGCCCTGCTGGGCGCGCGCATCACGCTGACCCAGGTCGCCAAGCTGGGCGTTGGGACGGCCCTGGTCATCGTCGCGGCGGTGGCGTTGACCATCGCCTTCGGCTTGATGCTCGCGAAGTGGCTCAAGCGCCCGCGCGAGGAGGGTGTGCTGTCGGGTGGGGCTGTGGCCATTTGCGGTGCGTCCGCCGCGCTGGCGATTTCTTCGGTGTTGCCGCAGACCAAGGAGAACGAACGCTTCACCTTGCTGGCGGTGGTCGGCGTCACGGTGCTCTCGACCCTCAGCATGATTCTTTACCCCTTTGCCCTCAAACTGATCGGCCTGGAGCCGGCACAGGGCGGCATCTTCCTGGGCGGCACCATCCACGACGTGGCGCAGGTGGTGGCGGCCGGCATGATGCTGGGTCCCGAGGTGGGCGACACGGCCACCGTGGTGAAGCTGTTCCGCGTGATGCTCTTGATGCCCATCGTGCTGCTGATCGCCGTCAGCTACCGCAAGCACCCCGACGCCAAGGCGGTGGATGAGGAGGTGCCCCTGGTGCCCGGCTTCCTGCTGGCCTTCATCGTGCTGGTGCTGTTGGCCACCATAGGCGCTTTCACGCCGGCCATGACGCAGGCCGCCAGCGACAGCTCGCGCTGGCTGCTGGTCACCGCCATCGCTGCGGCCGGCATCAAGACCAGTTTTGAAGACCTCATGAAGCTGGGCTGGCAGCCCGTGGCCATGCTGGTGGGCGAGACGATTTTTATCGCTGCGCTGGTGCTGGGCGCGGTAATGGCGCTGCGGCTCGGGCTTTAAGCCGCGCTTCGTTGGGGTTCTCGTACCCAGGGTCCCACACCGTTCAGGCTGAGCTTGTCGAAGCCCTTCGACAGGCTCAGGGCGAACGGTAATACGAATTCGGCATTCAGGTAAATCTCAATCCGCCGCAGGCGCCTGCAGCCCCGCCGCCTTGTGCACTTCAATGCGAATTTCTTCGGTGAGCCGCGCCTTGAGTTCGGTGAACACCGGTGTGGTCTTGACCGAGTAGTGGCGCGGGTGCGCCAGCGGCACGGCGATGTCGCACTTGATGCGGCCGGGCCGCGCGCTCATCACCACCACGCGGTTACCCATGAAGATGGCCTCATCGATGTCGTGCGTCACAAAGAGCACGGTCTTTTGTTCTGCCTCCCAGATGCCCTGCAGCAGCTCCTGCATCAGCTCGCGCGTCTGGTGGTCCAGCGCGCCGAAGGGCTCGTCCATCAGCAGGATGCGCGGGTTGTTGGCCAGGGCCCGCGCCAGCGCGGTGCGCTGCTGCATGCCGCCCGAGAGTTGTTTGGGGAAATGGTTCTCAAAACCCTGCAATCCAACCTTCTTGATGAACTGGTGCGCGATATCGAGTTGCGCGTCGAGCGCCAGGCCTTTTTCACGCAGGCCGAAGCAGACGTTTTGCAAAATGCTGAGCCAGGGAAAGAGCGTGTAGCTCTGGAACACCATGCCGCGGTCGGCACCGGGGCCCAGGATGGGTTTGCCGTCCAGCACAATGCTGCCGCTGCTGGGCGTATCCAGCCCGGCCACCATGCGCAGCAGCGTGGATTTGCCGCAGCCCGAGGGGCCGAGGATGGTGATGAAGTCGTTTTCGGCGACGCTCAGGTCGGTGGCTTGCAGAGCTACCGTGTCCGGCCCCTTGTTGGCCGCGAAGGTTTTCGACAGCTGCGTGACGGTCAGGATGGGGGAGGAGGAAGTCATCAACAGGGTGCTCTCACTCTTGCTCCTYCCCCCGCTGGGGGAAGGTGGGGATGGGGGCCTCGGCCATCGGTTGACCGGCTGGCTTGAAACAGACGACGGGGCGGCCCCCATCCCAGCCTTCCCCCAGCGGGGGAAGGAGTGAATGCGCCAGCACGGTCACAGACGTGCCCACGGAAAAAGTTTGCGATTGAGCGCTTTAAATGCCAGGTCGGTGACCAAACCAAACACGCCGATCACGATGATGCCGAAGATGATCTGGTCGGTCGCCAGCAGTGCCTGGCTGTCGGTGATCATGTGGCCAATGCCGCTGGACGCGCCTATCAGCTCCGCAACGATCACGTAAGTCCAGGCCCAGCCCAGCACCATGCGCAGGGTCTCTGCGATCTCGGGCGCGGCGCTGGGCAGCAGCACACGCACCACAATGCCGCGGTCGGCCGCGCCCAGCGTGTAGGCCGCCTCCACCAGGTCGCGCCGCGTGTTGCCCACGCTCACCGCAATCATCAGCACCAGCTGGAAGAAGGAGCCGATAAAAATCACCGACAGCTTTTGCGCCTCGCCTATGCCGGCCCACAGGATCAGCAAGGGAATGAAGGCCGATGCCGGCAGGTAGCGCGCAAAGCTCACAAAGGGCTCGAAAAAAGCTTCGATGGGTTTATAGGCCCCCATCATCACGCCCAGCGGCACGGCCAGCAAAGCGGCGATTGCAAAGCCGCCCAGCACGCGCCAGACCGTCATGCCGATGTCCTTGGCAAAGCCCTGGTTCACCAGCAGGTCGTAGCCCGAGCGCACCATGGTGATAGGGTCGGCCAGGAATGTCTTGGAGACATAGCCGCCCAGCGTGAAGACGGCCCATACGGCAAAGAACAGAACAAAGAAGCTCACACCCAGCGCGATGCGCGCGCCGGGGGAGACGGGTTGCAGGGGCCGCATGCGTTCGTGTGCTTACTTGAGAAAACGGGTATCAGCCAGCTTGCCCATATCGGGCAGCGACTTGATGATGCCCGCTTCCATCAGCAGCTCGGCGGCTTCCTTGCTGAAGGCGGCGTGTTCGCCGGCAAAGAACTTCTGGTTGGCGGCGCGGTCCTGCCAGCGCAGGTATTTGGACGAGGCCTCAAAGGCTTCGCCGCTTTGCTTCACGTCGGCGCCCATGATCTCGAAGCTCTTCTTGGGCTCTTTCTGGATCATCTCGACGGCATCGAAATAGCTGTCGGCCAGGGCCTTGGCGGCCTTGGGGTTTTCGCTCAGGAACTTGGGCGTGCAGCCGAAGGTGTCCATCACCATGGGGTAGTCCAGCGTGGTGGCGAGTATCTTGCCGGCCTCCGGCTTGGCGCGCACCGCGCCCAGGTAGGGCTCATAGGTCATCGCGGCATCTATGCCGTCGGTGCCGGCGATCATGGCGTTGGCCGCGGCTTGCGGTTCGAGGTTGACGACCTTCACGTCCTTGGTGCTCATGCCGTTTTTCTTCAGCATCCAGGCCAGGGCGAAGTAGGGCGAGGTGCCGGGCGCGCTGGCGGCCACGGTCTTGCCCTTGAGGTCGCTGATCTTGGCGATGGCGGGTTTCACCACCATGCCGTCGGCGCCGTAGCTTTTGTCGAGCTGGAAGATCTGCGTGGTGGCCACGCCGTTGGCATTCCACACCACCCAGGTTTCCACCGTGGTCGCGGCGCACTGCACGTCGCCCGAGGCAATCGCGAGGTGGCGGTCCTTTTGCGGAATCTTCTTGATGGACACATCCAGCCCGTTCTTCTTGAAGATACCGGCTTCCTTGGCCAGGGTCAGCGGAGCGAAACCCGTCCATCCCGAAATGCCGATGGCGACCTTGGTCTCTTGTGCGTGTGCGCTGCCCATGGCCAGGGCCGCGGCGGCAAGCAGGGAAAGTGCGAGTTGTTGCTTCATGAAAGGGCTCCTCTGTTGGATGGCGGTTTGGATCGCAGAACCTGTTTACGGCCTAAACGGGGCCGCGTTGGGGTGCAATCGGGATGAGTGGGCCGACCGGGCACGCCGTATGGGCTAGTGCCCATGCAAGGGCCTGGGTGGCTCAATCGCCCGATTTCACCCCAACCCGGAGGGCAAGTGCCTTCTCGGGCGGTCTGCGGCGTTGCGGCGCTAGCCCATAGGTGAACTATGGGCGTCGCACCGCGCCTTGCATCCCATCCCGAGAAGGCGCTTGCGCGGCCCCGTTTAGGCCGTAAACAGGTTCTAATGTATGCAGGCTTCATGCCAGCCGCAAGGCGGTTAACTCGGTGATTTGCGCCTCTCCGGCCAGGCCTATGCGCCCACCCGCCACCAATTGGTGCACCTTCTCCATGTCGGGTGCGAGGCTGCGGTCATGCATCATGGCCGGCGAGGCCTGGCGCACCAGTTGCAGCACGCCTTCGAGCACGGCCGAGCTTTTGAGCGGGCGCAGAAATTCAATCCCCTGCGCGGCGGCTAGCAGTTCTATGGCCACGATGTATTCGGTGTTGCGCAGCATGGGCTGTAGCCGGCGCGCCGCGAAGGTGGCCATGCTCACGTGGTCTTCCTGGTTCGCCGAGGTGGGCAGGCTGTCCACGCTGGCCGGGTGGGCCAGCGACTTGTTTTCAGACGCCAGCGCGGCGGCCGTTACATGCACGATCATGAAGCCGGAATTGAGGCCGGGCTCGGGCGTGAGGAAAGCCGGCAGGCGCGAGGCCACGGTGTCCACCAGCATGGCGATGCGGCGCTCGGTGATGGCGCCTATCTCGGCGATGGCCACGGCCAGCGCATCGCAGGCCAGCGCCACAGGTTCCGCGTGGAAATTGCCGCCCGAGAGCAGCGTCTCGTCCTCGGCAAACACCAGCGGGTTGTCGGTCACCGCATTGGCTTCGCGCATCAACACCTCGGTGGCGTAACGCATCTGGTCCAGGCAGGCGCCCATCACTTGCGGCTGGCAGCGCAGGCAATACGGGTCCTGCACGCGGTCGTCGCCTTCGAGGTGTGAGCGGCGGATTTCGCTGCCCACCATGATGGCGCGGTAAGCGGCGGCGCAGGCGATCTGGCCCGGCTGGCCGCGCACCGCGTGGATGCGCGGATCGAAAGGGCCGTCGCTGCCGCGCGCGGCGTCCAGCGTGACGGCGCCTGAAATCACGGCGGCTTCAAACAATCGGTCGGTGGCGAGCAGCGCGTCCAGCGCGAGTGCGGTCGAGACCTGCGTGCCGTTGATCAGCGCCAGGCCTTCCTTGGCCGAGAGCTTGACCGGCGTGATGGCGGCTTGCTTGAGCGCATCGGCGGCAGCCATGCGCTTGCCCTTGTAGAAGACCTCGCCTTCACCAATCAGCGGCAGGCACAAATGGGCCAGCGGCGCGAGGTCGCCGGAGGCGCCCACCGAGCCCTGGCAAGGAATCACCGGCGTCAGGCCTTTGTTGTAGAGCGCCATCAGCGTGTCGATAACCACTTCGCGCACACCCGAGAATCCGCGCGCCAGGCTGGCGGCCTTGAGCAGCAGCACCAGTCGCACCACGCGCTCGGGCATGGGCTCGCCCACGCCCACGGCATGGGAGCGCAGCAGGTTGAGCTGCAGGGTTTCCAGGTCGGCCTGCGCGATGCGCTGGTTGGCCAGCTTGCCGAAACCGGTGTTCACGCCGTAGACGGCATCGCCACCGTGCGCAGCTTTTTGCACCAGGGCCGCGCTGGCGCGTATGCCGGCCGTGGCGGCAGGGTCGATCGCCAGGGTCTGCGGGTTGGTGTGGATGTCGCGCAGCTGGGCCAGGGTCAGGCGGCCGGGTTGGATGGTGAGGGTCATGGTCTTGCGTAAGAAACAAAAGATGGGGGTCGGTTTTAATCGGGCTTGATGTTTTTCTGCCGTATCACCTCGGTCCAGCGCTGGGTGTCGGCCTGGATGGCGGCGGAAAGATCACTGGGCCTGCCGGTGGCGGGGTCCATGCCCAGGGCGGCGAGCTTTTCCCTGAGCGCAGGCGTTGCGAAGAGCTTGCCGGTTTCCAGGTTGAGCTTGTCGATGACCGCGCGCGGCGTGCCGGCCGGCACCATGAGCGCATACCAGGACACGGCCTCAAAGCGCGGCAGGCCTTGCTCGGCAATCGTCGGTGTCTCGGGCATCACGGGCGAGCGCTTGAGGCTGGCCACACCCAGCGCGCGCAGCTTGCCGCTCTTGATGTGGGGCAGCACCGAGGACATCTGCGCGAACATCATGGTGACCTGGCCGCCCAGCAAATCATTGAGCGCCGGGCCCACGCCTTTGTAAGGCACATGCAGCAGCTGCACGCCGCTGTCCAGCCCCAGCAACTCCCCGGCCAGGTGCGCCTGGCTGCCCGCGCCCGGCGAGGCAAAGCTGATGCCGCCGGGTTTTTGCGCGGCCATCGCGAGCAATTCCTTGAGCGAGCGGGCCGGCACTGCACTGTTGACCACCAGAACGTTCTCCACCGTGGCCAGCATGGTGACGGGCGCGAGGTCCGCGGCCTTGTAGGGCAGGTTGGGGTACAGAGCCGGGTTGACAGCGATATTGCCCAACGGGACGATGGCCAGGGTGTAGCCGTCGGGCGCGGCCCTGGCGGCCTGCTCAATACCGATATTGCCGGCCGCGCCCACCTTGTTCTCGACCACAGCCGGTTGGCCCATGGCGTCCGAGAGGCCTTGCGCCAGCACGCGGCCCAGCACGTCGACGGGGCCGCCGGGCGGAAACGGCGCGATGACGTGCAAAGGTCTGGATGGGTAGGTCTGCGCCGTGGCGGCCAGGGAAGCAGCCGCGAGCAAAAACGCGAGCAGGGCCGATCGGACAGAAAAGCGTGTCATCAGATGTCATCCAGTGCGGGCGCGGGCCCGCCGTCCATGGCCGCGAGCGGCATATAACCCTCGGGATCGGGAAACGCAAAGCCCGCAAGCAGCAGGCGCTGCATCAAGGGCGCTACTTCGGCCGTCGCGGCGGTGTCCTGCAACGCAGCGCGCAGGCGCTGCAGCGTTTCAGCCGGCAAGCCGGCCGTAGCCACCAGCGGCGGAATCGGCAGCGCCGCCGTGCTGGCGAGGGTGCGTACCTGCGCGGCAAATTCCGGGTCGTGCGCCTTGAGCAGGTCGTGGTAATAGCTGTCCAGCGGGCCGGCGTCTATGCGGCCTTCGGCCAGCGCCGCGATCACGCCGCGCGCATTGATGAGTTCGCCCACGGCCTTGCGGTACAGGCGCGAGCCCTTCGCCTGGCGGTAGGGCGCGAGGTGGTGGCGCAGCGCCACGCCGCCCGACATGGAATCGGCCAGGGTGTAGCCGACCACGCCGCCGAAGGTGTCTTCGAGCGTGCGGTAAGGCGCATCGGCGCGCACCACGATGTCGGTGAAGTACACCGGCTTGCCGCCGTAGCGCGCCGGCGAGGGAATGGGCGCCGCGACCAGCGTGGGCCGCTGGCCGCGCTGCGCAAAGGGAAGGCCGCACATCATGGCCAGGCCCAGGTCATTGCGCGCCCACAGCACGGACAGCGGCGCGGGTGCGTCGTAGTCGATCAGGTCCCAGGGCAATCCGGCACGCGCCAGCACCCAGGCCAGCAAGGCCTTCCAGTCGGCCTTGACCGCGGGTGTGGCCGAATACATGCGGGCATTGGCGACCAGCGCCTGCCCGGCATGCGAAGAATTGGCGGCGTGCACCATGCGAGCCGTCTCAGCGAAAACGCAATTTCTGGCCCAGGCCCATGCGCTTGGCCTTTTCGAGCATGAAGGCGCCCAGCGCGATGTCCGACAGCGAGAGGCCCCGGTGCCAGAACAGATTGGTCTCGTCATCGCTTTCACGCCCGGGCTTGAGGCCCGCGACAATCTGGCCGAGTTCGGCGTGCAGCGTGGCCTCCGACAGCTTGCCGGCGTCCACATGGGCGCGCAGCGCGCCCAGCGGACCGGCCTTGGCCTGGCCCCAGTCGTCCATCACCATCTTGTCCATGATATCGGTCAGCGAAAGTTCGACCGCGCTCATGGTGCCGTAGGGGATCACGCACGCGCCTTTTTTGATCCACTCGGTCTTGAGCATGGGCGTGGGTTTTTCCAGGCGCGAGGCCTCAACCACAATGTCGGCGCCGCGCACGCAGGACTCCCAGTCCTCGGTCACAGTGATTTTTTTGCCCAGGTCTTTTTCGAGTCTGGCGGCAAAGGCATTGCGGCTTTCGGGGCGGCGCGAGTGCACGCGGATTTCGTCGAAGTTGTAGATCGAGTCGAGCAGGCGCACGTTCCAGTAGGAGGTGCCGCGCGCGCCTATGTGGCCCAGGATTTTGGAATTCTTGCGCGCCAGGTGCTTGGCGCCCAGTGCGGTGATGGCGCCGGTGCGCATGTCGGTGATGTCCG
This sequence comes from Polaromonas sp. P3_B1, assembly GCF_056402935.1. Classification (NCBI taxonomy): domain Bacteria; kingdom Pseudomonadati; phylum Pseudomonadota; class Betaproteobacteria; order Burkholderiales; family Comamonadaceae; genus Polaromonas; species Polaromonas sp. P3_B1. Next base: position 21,186 of record NZ_JBFUGK010000036.1, on the reverse strand, counting down.
AGGCGTCGATGATGGCAATCGGCGAGCCGTTCTTGGGATCGAACAGGTTGAGCACGGCCAGTTCCGAAGGCAGGCCGATTTCATAGTTCTTGTAGAAGTCGCCCACCACCTTCACACCGGCCAGGCCCAGCGGGCGTATGTAGCCGCGCAGTACATTGAAATGGCCCGGGTAGTCTTTTTCCGGCACCAGGTGCATGCGCGGCTCGATCGTCGTCTGCTTGTTGCCCTGCGCGTGCAGGGCCTGCTCGACGGCGGCGATGATCTCGGCGTCCGTCAGGGCCAGGGCCTGGACGTCGGGGTGGTTCAGGTAGGTGAGATGGATCTCGGCGGTGCTGTCGGACATATCTGTTCAGCTTCCCATCATGGGCAGGTTCAACCCGTTGTCTTTGGCGCTTTGTTTGGCGATGTCGTAGCCCGCATCGGCATGGCGCATCACGCCGGTGGCCGGGTCGTTGAACAGCACGCGGCCCAGTTTCTCCGAGGCCTCGGCCGTGCCGTCGCAGACGATGACCACGCCCGAGTGCTGCGAGTAGCCCATGCCCACGCCGCCGCCGTGGTGCAGGCTGACCCAGGTCGCGCCGCTCGCGGTGTTGAGCAGGGCATTGAGCAGCGGCCAGTCGCTCACGGCATCGCTGCCGTCCTTCATGGCTTCGGTCTCGCGGTTCGGCGAGGCGACGGAGCCGCTGTCCAGGTGGTCGCGGCCAATCACGATGGGGCCTTTGAGCTCGCCGTTTTTCACCATCTCGTTAAAGGCCAGGCCCGCGCGGTGGCGCTCGCCCAGGCCAATCCAGCAGATGCGCGCCGGCAGGCCCTGGAAGGCAATGCGCTCCTCGGCCATGTCCAGCCAGCGGTGCAGGTGCTTGTTGTCCGGGAAGAGCTCTTTCATCTTCGCGTCGGTCTTTTTGATGTCTTCCGGATCGCCCGAAAGCGCCACCCAGCGGAAGGGGCCGACGCCGCGGCAGAACAGGGGGCGTATATAGGCGGGTACAAAACCCGGGTAATCAAAGGCCTGGGCCACGCCGAAATCCTTGGCGACCTGGCGCAGGTTGTTGCCGTAGTCCACCGTGGGAATGCCCATTTCGTGGAAGGCCAGCATGGCCTTGACGTGTGCCGCGCAGGATTCGCCGGCCGCCTGCGTCAGCGCCGCATGCTGGGCCGGGTCTTTCTGTGCGGCCTGCCAGCGTGCGACCGTCCAGCCGGCCGGCAGGTAGCCGTTGATGATGTCGTGGGCCGAGGTCTGGTCGGTCACGATGTCGGGGCGCAGGCCGCCGGCCTTGGCGCGTTGGGCCAGTTCGGGGACTATCTCGGCCGCGTTGCCGCACAGCGCGATGGAGACGGCCTCCTTGCGTGCGGTGTGGTGCTTGATCATCTCCAGCGCCTCGTCGAGGTTCGCGGCCTGCTTGTCGACATAACGCGTGCGCAGCCGGAAGTCGATGCGCGACTGCTGGCACTCGATGTTGAGCGAGCAGGCGCCGGCAAAGGTGGCGGCCAGCGGCTGCGCGCCGCCCATGCCGCCCAGGCCGGCGGTCAGCACCCAGCGGCCGGCCAGGTCGCCGTTGAAATGCTGGCGGCCCGCTTCCACAAAAGTTTCATACGTGCCTTGCACGATGCCCTGGGTGCCGATGTAAATCCAGCTGCCGGCCGTCATCTGGCCGTACATCATCAGGCCCGCGCGGTCCAGTTCATTGAAGTGCTCCCAGGTCGCCCACTTGGGCACCAGGTTGGAGTTGGCGATCAGCACGCGCGGCGCGCCCGTGTGGGTGCGGAACACGCCGACCGGCTTGCCCGACTGCACCAGCAGGGTTTCGTCGGCCTTGAGCTTGCGCAGGGAATCGAGGATGGCGTCAAAGGCCGGCCAGTTGCGCGCGGCCTTGCCGATGCCGCCGTAGACCACCAGCTCGTCGGGGTTTTCGGCGACTTCCGGATCCAGGTTGTTCTGGATCATGCGGTAGGCCGCCTCGATCTGCCAGTTGGCGCAGCTCAGGGTGCTGCCGCGGGGGGCGCGCACCGGGCGGGCCTTGCTGTCAAGAAACGGGGTTTTGGAAAGGTCGGACATGGGCTGCTCCGGAAATAAAAACAAAGGGATCGGGCCCGCCCGGACAAAGCGCCGGGCGTTGATTGGCGTAAATCGTAGTTGTCTATACAACTTGTGTCAACTGGAGTAAGCTAGGGTTTGTGCGCGCAGGGCCGCCCGGCGGATTTGCGTGACAATGTTTTTTTACTTACATCCGCGAACATTGCGCTGAACCATGGCCACCACACCCCTGCCTGCCTACGGCCAAGTCAAGGCATTCATCAAGAAGCGCATCAGCGCCGGCACCTGGAAGCCGGGCGATCCTGTGCCCAGCGAAGCCGTGCTGATGGAGCAGTTCGGCGTGAGCCGGATGACGGTGAACCGCGCATTGCGCGAGCTGATGGGCGAAGGCCTGGTCACGCGTGTCCAGGGCTCGGGCACCTTTGTGGCCGAACTGCACCGTATCTCTTCCACGCTTACCATTCGTGACATCCACGAGGAAGTGGCGGAACGCGGCCATGTGCACACATCGCGCGTGCTGCTGGCCGAATCCGAAAAAGCCAGCGCCGACCTGGCGCGCACCCTGGGCCTGCGGCCCGGCGCGAAGGTGTTCCACACCATACTGATTCACCTCGAAAACGGCGTTCCCATCCAGTACGAGGACCGTTACGTCAACCCGGCGGCCGCGCCGAATTACCTGAAAACCGATTTCAGCGAGACCACGCCTACGCACCACTTGCTGGCCGAGGCCCCCCTGACCGAGGCCAGCTATTCCATCGAAGCCTGCCTGCCTTCGGCGCAAGAGGCCAAACACCTGGAGATCAAGCAGGGCGAGGCCTGCCTGGCCATGATGCGGCGCACCGTCAGCGGCGCCAACATCGCCAGTGTGGCGCGCCTGGTCTACCCGGGCTCGCGCTACAGCTTTGCCGGGAAGTTCCAGGCATGAGGCCGCAATGAGCTGGAACATCGTCCGCCTGGCCGACATCCCCGCCACGCCCTGGCGCAACGGCGGCGGCGTCACGCGCGAGCTGGCCATGTGGCCAGCTGCGGGCGACTGGGCCTGGCGCATGTCGGTGGCCGACGTCGACCAAAGCGGCCCTTTCTCGAAATTCGAAGGCATAGAGCGCTGGTTCGCAGTGCTCGAAGGCGCGGGCGTGCAGCTTGACGTGGCGGGCGTTCCGCATCGTGTCACGGCCGCCGACGTGCCCCTGTTTTTTGACGGCGGCGCCGCCACGGGCTGTGAATTGATAGCCGGCAAGACGCGCGACTTCAACCTCATGGTGCGCAGGGGTCCCAAGCCATCGCGCATGCTGCGCGTGGAAGGTCGGTTTGCCGAAACCTTGCATGATGGCACCACCATCGCCGTGTATGCGCATGCCTCCGCCGCAACCGTGTTGTTGGATGAAGACGTGCTGCAGCTGGCCCCCGCCAGCCTGGCCTGGCGCACGGTGAGGGGCAGCGCCGCGGTGCGTGTCGCCGCGCAGCAAGCCCTCTGGATGGAGATTCCCGCATGAGCCTGCAACTCTGGACACACTGCAAGGTCGCCACGCTGCAGGCCGATGCCGCCCAGCCCTACGGATTGATCGAAGACGCCGCACTGGTTGTTGAGGGCGAATCCATCGCCTGGGCCGGCCCGCGCGCCGAGCTGCCGGCAGATCTGCTCGCACGCTGTGGTGAGCAGCATGATGCCGGCGGCGCCTTGATCACGCCCGGCCTGATCGACTGCCACACCCACCTGGTTTATGGCGGCGAGCGCGCCCATGAATTTGAACTGCGCCTCAATGGGGTGACTTATGAAGAGATCGCCCGCGCCGGCGGCGGCATCGCGTCTACGGTCAAGGCCACGCGTGCCGCGAGCGCGCCGCAATTGCAGGCGCAAAGCGAAACCCGGCTCAGGAGCTTGATCGCCGAAGGCGTGACAACCCTGGAAATCAAATCCGGTTACGGCCTGGCGCTGGAGCATGAACGCAAGACGGTTGCGGTGGCGCGCGCACTGGGGCAGGCCCATGCGGTAGACGTGCGCACCACCTTTCTGGGCGCGCATGCCGTGCCCGCCGAATTTGCCGGCCGCACCGACGCCTATGTTGATACCGTGCTTGAGATGCTGCCTGTGCTGCACGCCGAAGGCCTGGTCGATGCGGTCGATGCCTTTTGCGAGCGCATTGCCTTCAGCACCGCGCAGACGGAGCGCGTCTTCGCGGCGGCGAAGGCCCTCGGCATTCCGGTCAAGCTGCATGCCGAGCAGCTCAGCGACAGCGGCGGCGCGCAGCTCGCCGCGCGTTATGGCGCACTCAGCTGTGACCACCTTGAATGGCTGTCGGCTGAGGGAGCGAAGGCCATGGCGGCTGCCGGTACGGTGGCGGTGCTGTTGCCTGGCGCGTTTTACTTTTTGCGCGAAACCCGCTTGCCGCCTGTGGAACTGCTGCGCGAGCAGCGCGTGCCCATGGCGATCTCCACCGACTGCAACCCGGGCAGCTCGCCTTGCACCTCCTTGCTGCTGATGCTCAACATGGCTTGTACGCTGTTTCGCCTCACGCCCGAAGAGGCGCTGGCCGGCGTCACGCGCCATGCGGCTGCGGCGCTGGGCCTGCGCGACCGTGGCGTGCTGGCACCGGGCATGCGTGCCGACTTTGTGCTGTGGGACGTACAGCGGCCTGCCGAGTTGAGCTATGCCTTTGGCGCCAACCCGCGCCTGCAAACCGTTTTCAAAGGCCGTTTGGTATGAATGTTGCCGCACGCCGGTGCACTGTGCCGGCGTGTGGACAGCCACGCGCCGGCACCTGAGCTGTCGCGTCTGAGCGGGCGGCCATGGCGCGGCGCTCGTCTGCCCGGCGCCAAAAAAGAAACAACCATTCCCAGCCAATGAGAAATAGTGCTTTGCGCGTACAGGCAAGAACCGGATACTGACGCGATGTTGCCCGATGCCCCCGCCGTTTCCGCCGTCGACCGCGCGCTGGTGGTGCTGGCCACCCTGGCGCAGCAGGGCCGGCCCTTGACGGCGGTGGAGCTGCTGGGCCGGACGGGCTTGAGCCAAAGCACGCTTTACCGCCAGCTCAATTCGCTCAAGCGTTGGGGCTTTGTGCTTGAAACGGACGGCCGTTATGCGCCCGGCCCCCTGAGCCTGCAACTGGCCCTGGGCTATGACATGGCCTCGCACCTCGCGCAGCAGGCGCGCCAGGAGATGCTGATGCTGGCACAGCAATCACAGGAAAGCGTCGGCCTGGTTGTCGCGGTCAACGGCCAGGCCGTTTGCATCGACATGGTCGAGAGCCGGCAGGCCTTGCGCTGCTCTTTTGAAAAAGGCCGCAGTGTGCCCCTGGAAAAAGGCGCCTCGGCGAAATGCCTGATGGCCCACATGCCGGCCGCGGCACTGAGCGCCGCGCTCGGCCCTGATCGGCAAAGCCCTGAATTGCTGGCGGAGCTGGCCGGGATCCGCAAGGCCGGGTTTGCCGTCAGCGATAGCGAGGTGGATGCCGGTGTCTGGGGCGTGAGTGTGCCGCTGTTCGCCATGGGGCAGCAAGCCGTCGGCGCTCTGACCCTGATGGCGCCCAGCGTGCGCATTGAGGGCAAACACCCGCCCCTGATCCAGATGGCGGTGGTGACCGCCGCCCGCATTTCCCGAAGCTTGAGCCGCTGACAGCCCGGCAGCCGAGTCCTTGAACCCATGAATTGATTTAACCCCCTGGAGAAAACCCCATGAACCTTCGCCGCCAATTCCTTGTTTCCTGCTTTGCCGTCCTCGGACTGGCCACTCTCAGCGCGCACGCGCAGGACGTGCTTCGTGTCGGGACCGACGCCACCTTTCCGCCCATGGAGTTCGTCGAAGGCGGCAAGCGCACCGGCTTTGACATCGAACTGGTGGAAGCCGTCGCCAAGACCTTGAACAAGCGCATCGAATGGGTGGACATCGACTTCAAGGGCCTGATTCCCGGGCTGGTCTCCAAGCGCTTTGACATGGCGGTGTCGGCCATCTACATCACCGACGAACGCAAAAAGGTCGTGGACTTCACCGACTCCTACTATGCGGGCGGCCTGGTGGCCATGGTGAAAGAGGGCAATACCGCCATCAAGACGCTGGCCGACCTGAACGGCAAGAAGGTGACCGTGCAGGTGGGCACCAAGTCCGTCGGCTACCTGGCCTCCAATTACCCGCAGGTGCAGCTGGTGGAAGTCGAGAAAAACCAGGAGATGTTCAACCTGGTCGACATAGGCCGCGCTGACGCGGCCGTGACCGGCAAGCCGGCCGCCTTCCAGTATGTGCGCACCCGCGGCGGCCAGCGCGTGCTGGAGCAGCAGCTCACCACCGAAGAGTACGGCATGGCACTGCGCAAGGACACGCCCGAGCTGACCAAGGCCGTCAACGGCGCCCTGGCCAAGCTCAAGGCCGACGGCACCTATGCCCAGATCGTGAAGAAGTGGTTCAGCAACACCACCGCCGCTAAATAAGGCCGGGAGCGCATCGGATGGAACTCGATTTCTCCCCGGCTTTCGCGGGTTGGCGCAACCTTCTTTCAGGTGCGCTGGTGACCGTGGAAATCACCGCGGTGGCCCTGGTGCTCGGCTGCATCATGGGTTTGCTGGTGGGGATAGGGCGCCTCAATCCGGCCCGGCGCGTGGTCTACGCGCTGTGCACCGGCTATGTGGCGGCCATACGCGGCACGCCGCTGCTGGTGCAGCTCTTCATCCTGTTTTTCGGTTTGCCGCAGTTCGGCATCATGCTGCCGGCTTTTGTGTGCGGCGTGATCGGCCTGGGCATTTATTCCGGCGCCTATGTGTCGGAGATCGTGCGCGGCGCCATCCAGTCCATCGACAAGGGCCAGATGGAGGCCGCGCGGTCCGTCGGCATGTCCTACGGCACGGCCATGCGCAACATCATCCTGCCGCAGGCGCTGGTGCGCATGATCCCGCCGCTGGGCAACGAATTCATCGCGCTGATCAAGAACTCCGCGCTGGTGTCGCTGCTGACCATCCATGAGCTGATGCATGAGGGGCAGAAAATCATCAGCGTGTCCTACCGTTCACTGGAGGTCTATCTCGTGATTGCCGTCATGTATTTTGTGTTGACCGGCTTGACGACGCTGGCGCTGCGCCGCATCGAACAGCGGCTGCGCGCCGGAGGCATGGTGCAATGAACACGCCGCAACCCGCCATCGGCACGCCCGCCGCCGGCAAACCCATCGTCAACATCCGGGGACTGCGCAAGTCCTTCGGCGAGCACGTGGTGCTGCAGGGCATTGATTTTGACGTCCAGCCTTCGCAGGTGGTGGTGGTCATAGGCCCCAGCGGCTCCGGCAAGAGCACGTTTTTGCGCTGCTGCAACGGGCTGGAGAAACCCGACAGCGGCCGGGTCGAGATCTGCGGGCGCCTGCTGGCCGACGCCGGCCGCATGCTGGACGACCAGGCGCTGAACCATTTGCGCGAAGACGTCGGCATGGTGTTCCAGTCCTTCAACCTGTTTCCGCACCTGTCGGTCATCGACAACATCACCGTCGGCCCGCGCAAGGTGCGCGGCCTGTCCAGGCAGCAAACCGAAGCCGAGGCCCTGGCCTTGCTTGACAAGGTGGGCTTGGTGCAAAAAGCCCATGCCATGCCGGCCAGCCTCTCGGGCGGCCAGAAGCAGCGGGTCGCCATTGCCCGCGCGCTGGCCATGCAACCCCAGCTGATTCTGTTTGACGAGCCCACTTCCGCACTGGACCCCGAGCTGGTCGGCGAAGTGCTGCAGGTCATGAAGCTGCTGGCCAGCGAGGGCATGACCATGATGGTCGTGACCCATGAAATGGATTTCGCGCGCGAGGTCGCCGACGTCGTGGTGGTGATGGACGGCGGCGCCTTGATCGAAGCCGGGCCGCCCGATATCATTTTTACCAGGCCCACGCAGGCCCGCACGCGTGATTTCCTTCAGGCCGTGTTGTCCCGCAACTGATCGCGCCGACATCTTCCGGGCCCTCGCGCCCCACTTTTTTCAGGAAATCCCATGAGTGACTTCAGCGACGACAGCGAAGTTTTCAGCCTCCAGCGCGGCACGGTGCCGCTGCTGGTCAGCATGCCGCACATAGGCACCGAGATACCGGCCGCGCTGCAGGACGGCTACACGCCCGAAGCACTCCAGGTCGAGGACACCGACTGGCACCTGCACCGGCTCTATAAGTGCCTGCCCACTGCGGGCGCCAGCGTCTTGCGGCCGCGCTACTCGCGCTACGTGATAGACCTGAACCGCCCGCCCGACGATGCGCCCATGTACCCGGGCGCGTCCAACACCGAGCTGTGCCCCACGCGCTTTTTCAGCGGCGCGCCGCTTTACCGGCCCGGCCATGAGCCTGGCCCCGAAGAGCGCGCGCGGCGGCGCGAAACTTATTGGCAGCCCTACCATGCGGCGTTGGCCGCCGAACTCGCGCGGTTGAAGGCGCAGCACGGCTTTGCCTTGCTGTGGGACGCGCACAGCATACGTTCGCACATCCCCTGGCTGTTCGAAGGCAAGCTGCCCGACCTCAACATCGGCACGGCCGGCGGCGCCAGCGCGGATGAGGCCATCACCGCCGCGGTGGTGCAGGCCTGTGAAGCCGCGCCTCACATCAGCACCGCCGTCAACGGCCGCTTCAAGGGCGGCTACATCACGCGCCACTACGGCCGGCCTGCCGAGGACGTGCATGCCGTGCAACTGGAGATGTGCCAGAGCCTGTACATGCAGGAAGTGCCGCCCTACGCCTATGACGAAGCGCTGGCGTGGCAGGTGCAGCCCTTGTTGAAGATGATGGTGTCCGGCGCGCTGCAAGCTGCCATCCATCTTTACACCTGACCGCCATGCGCAGCGATACAAAAACATTTTTCGCCCCCCAGGCCTGGGTGCAGGGCGCATGGGCCAAAGACGTGCTGCTCACCGTGGCCGCCAACGGCAGCTGGCACAGCGTGCAACCCGGCGCCACGGCAGTGCAGCAGCAGGGTGCAACGCGGCTGTCCGGCCCGGTGCTGCCGGGCCTGGTCAATGCGCACAGCCATGCCTTCCAGCGTGCCATGGCGGGGCTGACCGAGCGCCGCAGCGCGGGCACCCATGCGTCCGACGATTTCTGGAGCTGGCGCGACCGCATGTACAGCGCGGCCAACCGCATCACACCCGAGCAGCTCGAGGCGATTGCCGGCCAGCTCTACGCCGAGCTGCTGGCCGGCGGCTACACCCAGGTCTGCGATTTCCATTACCTGCACAACGATGTCAGTGGCGCGGCCTATGCCGATCCGGCCGAGATGTCGCTGGCCCTGGTGCGCGCGGCCCAGCGCACCGGCATAGGCCTGACCCTGCTGCCCACGCTGTACATGCGTTCCGGCTTCAAGGCCTCGGGCCTGCGCGAGGACCAGCGCCGGTTTTCGTCAACGCCCGAGAGCGTGATGCGCGTGGTCGAGCAGGTGCGGCGCCAAACACAAGGCGATGCCCGCATCCATGTCGGCGTGGCGCTGCACTCGCTGCGCGCCGCCGAGCCGGCCGCCTTGAAGGAACTCACGGCTGCGGCGAAACAAGCCGGCCTGCCGGTGCACATCCATATCGCCGAGCAGACCCAGGAGGTCGAGGATTGCATCGCCCACACCGGCCAGCGCCCGATTGAATGGCTGCTGGGCAACGCCGACGTCGACGCCCGCTGGAACCTGGTGCACGCCACCCATGCCACGCCGGCCGAACTGCAAGGCGTGCAGGGCAGGGGCGCAGCCATTGTGATCTGCCCCGCCACCGAGGCCAACCTGGGCGACGGCGTGTTCGACCTGCCGGCCTATGCCGCCGCGGGCGGCCGCTGGTCCATAGGCTCCGACAGCCACGTCACGCGCAGCTGGCCCGAAGAGCTGCGCCTGCTGGAATATTCCCAGCGCCTCACGCTGCGCCAGCGAAATATCGCCGCGCGCGTGCTGGGCAGCGAGAGCAGCGCCGCCGGCTTGTTTGAAGCCGCACTGGCAGGGGGCTTGCCGGCCACCGGCCAGATGCAAGGCGGCCTGGCACCCGGCCACCGCGCCGACTTCGTCACGCTGGATATCGAATCCCCTGCGCTGCTGGGCGTGCCGGCCGGCCATCTGCTGGATGCGCTGGTGTTCTCCAGCCCGGGGGCGGCGTTTGGCGAGGTGTTTGTGGCGGGCGAGCCTGTCGCCGCGCCTTCGCCCGAGCGCGCGCAGGCCTTTGCCCGTGCCATGCGGGAGCTGTGGGACGGCGTGCGATAGGGCGCGTAATGAGCCTGGCCGGGCGTCGCAAGCGCTTTGGCCCTATTTCCTTCTTTTCCTCGACGATTTGCCGGCTTTTGGGGCCGGCTTGCCCGACAATTGATCCTTGAGCACGACTGGCAGCCGTTTCAGGCGCCAGCCGGGTCTGGTCCATAGACCAGGCCTGTCGGGCAACCGCCGGCCCGACCCAAAAAGAATCGACACAAGGGGGAGTTGAATGACCATGAATGCCACGTCGGCTGTCGACGCATTTGTTGAGGAAACCGGCTTCGGCAATTGGTTTTTGCGCACCATGACCTGGAAGGTCCATGTGCTGAACCGCGCGCTGAACGACCTGCAAACGCTGCTGCCGACTGATGCGCGCTACGACCGGGTGCTGGATGTGGGCTGCGGTTTCGGCCATTCCTTCGCCGAGCTGTCCAAGCGCTTTTCGCCCCAGCTGATCGTCGGCATGGACATGGACCCGGATCTGCAGCAGCGCGCGGGCGCCGAAGCCAGGGCCTGCGCGAGCCCGGTGGAACTGCATGCCGGCAACGCTTCGCGCATGCCGTGGCCCGACGGGCATTTCGACATGGTTTTTTGCCACCAGACCTTTCACCACATCGTGGCCCAGGAAGAGGCCATGGCCGAGTTCTTCCGGGTGCTCAAGCCCGGGGGCGTGCTGCTGTTCGCCGAGTCGACGCGCAAATACATCCATTCGCTGCCCATACGCCTGCTGTTCCGCCACCCCATGGACGTGCAGCGCACCGCGCCCGAATACATCGCCATGGTCAGGCGGGCCGGCTTTGAGCTGCCGGACGCGCGCATCTCCCTGCCTTACCTGTGGTGGAGCCGGCCCGACCTGGGCTTTCTCGAGTGGATAGGCAAACCCCTGCCCGCTGAGCGTGAAGAAACCCTGGTCAATGCCGTGGCGGTGAAGCCTTGAGCGGCGCTGCCGCCGCGCCTGCCGCTCGCGCGGATCGCCTGGGCCTGCCGGCGGTGGTCAACGGCTTTATCCGGGACAACATTCGCATCATCGAAATGATCGGTGTGCTCATGCGCATCTTCAGCTTCGGCCTGGTCAGCTGGATGGGGCCAGCCAGCCCCTTTCTGTTTGTCTGGGCCTTCAATACCGTCGACGCGATCATGCTGTCATGGTGCTCGTTGCTCAAACGGGATGCGGCTTATTCGCTGCTGAATCTTTTCTGGATTTTGGTGGGGGTGGTGGGGATGCTCAGGGCTGGTGGGCTAATAGGGAGCTAAAACACTGGTGAAGGGTCGAGGCCAGGTCCTGTTCTGGCAGGGCGCTCTTCTCTTAATCCTGCTGGCCGGGGGTTGCCCGGCGGCAACTCACTTTTCTTTTGCTTCGCCAAAAGAAAAGTAAGCAAAAGAAAAGGCGACCCGCAGTCTGGGTCCCTTCGCTTCGCTACGGGCAGCCTGCGGTGCTCGAGCCAAGCGGGGTCAAAAACAACTCGCCTGCGGCTCAGACACGTTTTTGCCCTTATCCGCTTGTCTCTGCGCTCCTCGGCCCAGCCAGGACGGGGCAATCGGGAACGGGAACCAAATACCAAAGACAAAGAAGACAAATACAAACAAGGACACGCCGTGGCGTGTCCTTGTTTCTTCAGGTATTCGTTTTTTTTGTCTTCGGCTGTTTGGTATTCCTTTCTCACCCCTTGTGTATGCGCCGAGGAGCGGAGGGCCAGACGGATCAGGGCAAAAACTTGTTTGAGCCGAAGGCGAGTTGTTTTTGACCCCGGCTGGACCGAGCACCGCAGGCTGCCCGTAGCGAAGCGAAGGGTCGCAGACACCAGGGTCGCCTTTCTTTTGCTTACTTTTCTTTGGCGAAGCAAAGAAAAGTGAGTCGCATGCCGGGCGACTCCCGGCTCCGGAACCTAAAACACCTCAGCGCCTCAATCGGCATGTTGCCAGCTAGCCCACTGGACTTGCCCCAAAGCGCAGCCTTCCCATTGCAGGGTGGCGGGCGTGGCCGGGGAGAGCGCCACGGTGAAGGCCGCGCCCTGCCCCACCATGGCCGTGCCGGGGCTATCCCCGCAAGGCGTGAACCGGGCCGACCGCATGGAAGGCCGTGGTGCCGGCATGGGCGTCGCTGAAGTCACCTGCTTGAGCCAAGCTTCCTTGAGTGTCCACTGTGCGTAAAACCAGGCTTGCTGGTCCTGCGGACTGGCGGGCATGTCCTGCAGTGCCGGGGGCTCATTCATCCATTCATTGAGCGCCTGGAAGTCGCGCGTGCGGTCGCTGCATTCCACATCCACGCCGACCGGTCGCGGAGAGACCGCGCAGGCCAGCCAGTCGCCGCTGTGGCTTAGCGAGAAATACCCCTGTTCAGAGGCGGATGGCCTTGTGAGTATCTGCGGTGCGCCGTCGTCGGGCGCCGAAAGGGCGTAGTCCTGCCAGCGGCCGCCGGCGTGGGCCGCCAGGCACTGGCGGGCCAGCCAGCGCCCGGCGATGAACTGCGTGCGCCGGCGCGACGCCGTCATGGCCGACAGGCGAGACTGCTCTTCCTGGCTGAGCCAGTCCATGCCCAGGCCGGACAGGCCGGCGTGGATGGCCTCAATGCTTTCAAGCCTGAGGCGGGTGAGGGCGGGGCCGGACGTGCTGGCGCTCATCGCTGGCCTTGCCCGGTGGCCGTTCAGAGCTTGAGCATCTCGCCGCGGATGGATTCCTTGAGCTCGCCCACCCAGGTGTTGTAGAAGGGGTGAATCACAGGCTCGCCGTTACGCTGGCCGTAGTTCATGTCAATGCTGTCCTGGTAGGTCAGCGAGTATTTGACCGGTGTGTAGGTGATCTGCACGATGACGGTGTGCTTGCCGCGAACTTTGAGCGTGGCTTGCAGGTTGCCGTCGGCCTGCTGGGCGACTGTCCAGTTCTTGGCCGCCGCACCGGCCAGGATGGCTTCCTTGACGCGCGCCGCGCTGGGGGGGTTGCCGCTGCTGGTGACCACGGGGACATCGGGATAGTTCACGATGGGCAGGGGCCAGCGCGCGCTGGCGGGGCCGGCGGCAAAAGCCAGTGCAAGTACCAGGCCGGCAAAAAATTTCGATTTCATGGTGTGTTCCCTCTCTCTGTGGTTGACGATCTGCCGGCTTGTCTGCCCGGCTGCTTTTTTCATTCAGGCGCGAGTTCGCTGCTCCGGGCCTTCGTGATGGGGGACGGTGGACGGGCGGGCCGCATGGCCTGCCCGTCCGGTGAATTCTGATTGTGGCTGTTGTTGCATGGTCAATCGGCCCAGCGCCGCAGGATCAGCGAGGTGTTGATCCCGCCGAAGGCAAAATTGTTGCTCATGACGATGTCGGTCTGCAGGTTGCGCCCGCCTTCGCGCACGTAGTCCAGCTCACCGCAACGCGGGTCCACATTGCGCAGGTTGAGGGTCGGCGCGAACCAGCCGTCGCGCATCATCTCGACGCTCATCCAGGCTTCCAGCGCGCCGCAGGCGCCCAGGGTATGGCCCATATAGCTTTTGAGCGAACTGATAGGCGTGCGGCCGCCGAAGACCTCGTGCGTGCCCTGCGTTTCGGCGACGTCGCCGTGCTCGGTCGCGGTGCCGTGCGCATTGATGTAGCCGATGGCCTCGGGTGGCAGCCCTGCGCCGGCCAGGGCCTGGCGCATGGCCTGCGCCATGGTGCGCGGATTGGGCTGGGTCACATGCGTGCCATCGCTGTTGGTGCCGAAGCCGATGATTTCGGCGTGGATTTTCGCGCCGCGCGCGCGCGCGTGCTCCAGCTCTTCAAGCACCATCGTGCACGCGCCTTCGCCCAGCACCAGGCCGTCGCGTTCGGCGTCGAAGGGCCGCGGGCTGAGCTGCGGCGTGTCGTTGCTGGTGCTGGTGGCGAACAGGGTGTCGAAGACGGCGGCGTCGGTGGCGTCGAGCTCTTCGGCCCCGCCGGCCAGCATGGCGACCTGGCGGCCGCTCTGGATGGCCTCGAAGCCGTAGCCCAGGCCCTGGCTGCCGGCGGTGCAGGCGCTGGAGGTCGGGATGATGCGCCCGGTGACGCCCAGGAACACGCCCATGTTGACCGCCGCCGAGTGCGACATCATGCGGATGTAGGTGTTGGCGTTGATGCCTTCGGTGGTTTTGCGGGAAATCATGTTGCCGAAGTCGCCCATGGCGGCCGGCGAGCCTATGGACGAGCCGTAGGAGATGCCCATGTTGCCGCTGGTGACCAGCGGGTCGCCGGCCAGGCCCGCGTCGGCCAGCGCCGTTTCGGCGGACAGGGTGGCCATGATGGCGACGCGGCCCATGCTGCGGGTGACCTTGCGGTTGTAGCGCGCGGGCAGTTCAAAGGGCGCGGCGCGGGTGCCGAGCCGCGTGTTCAGGCCTTCATACTCGTCCCATTCGCGGATGTACTGGACCACGTTGCGCTCCTCGCGCAGGCGGGCGCGCACGGTGGGCCAGTCGTGGCCCAGCGGGCTGATCGCGCCCACGCCGGTGATGACGACGCGCTTCATCCGACCATCCCCCCGTTCACGGAAATGACCTGCCGCGTGATGTAGGCGGCGTCGGCCGAAAGCAGGAAGGACACGGCAGCCGCCACTTCTTCGGGGCGGCCCATGCGTCGGGCGGGAATCATGTGGAGGGCTTCTTCAAGCACGTGGGGTTCAATCATGTCGGTATCTATCAGGCCCGGGGCCACGCAGTTCACGGTAATTTCTCGTTTGGCCAGCTCCACCGCGAGCGCTTTGGTCGCGCCAATGATGCCGGCCTTGGCCGCACTGTAATTGGTTTGGCCGCGGTTGCCCATCAGGCCTGATACCGAGGACAGCGTCACGATGCGCCCCGGCGCGCGCCTGCGCACCATGGGCATGACCACGGGGTAGAGCACGTTGTAAAACGCGTCGAGGTTGGTGTGGATGACCGCGTCCCAGTCCTCGCCGCTCATGGCCGGAAAGGCGTTGTCGCGCGCGATGCCGGCGTTGCAGACGACGCCGTAGTAGGCACCGTGCGCCTCGATGTCGGCCAGCAGCATGCTGGAGGCCTGGGCCCGGTCGGTCACGTCGAAGCAGAGCACGCGCGCTTCCCGGCCCATCTCCAGGATGGCGTTTGCCACTTCTTCGGCCTGCTCGCGCTGCTGGCGGCAATGCACGGCCACGTCGTAGCCGTCCTTGGCCAGGCGCAGGGCCACGGCCCGCCCTATGCCCCTGCTCGATCCCGTGACCAGCACGCAGCCTTTCATGATGCCTCTCCCTTTTTTTCAGCTTCCACATTCAAAAACGCCTCTCCTTCGGGAGGCTCGAACACCGACAGGTTGGCCATGGCCGCGACCTCGCCGCCCACCAGTATCCTGCAGGCGAACATGCCCAGGCCGTTGTCCGCCATCAGTTCGCAGCCCGCTTCGATGCGCAGGCAATCCCCGACCTTGAACGACTGGCGGCGCACTTCGTAGCGACGGGTGCCGACCAGGAAGCCCAGGGTAACCTGGCGCCCCTGGCCGCGCGCCCGGTGGCCGGCCCAGGCCGCGATGGCCTGGGCCATGTACTCGATGCCTATCCAGGCGTCCAGTTGCCCGCCGCGCAGGAACAGGCTGGCCTCACCGATGTCGGCCTCGGCCACCACGCGTTCGGCATCCACGCTGACGACGCGGTCCAGCCAGCTCATGGTGCCGCGGTGGGGGACCAGGTCCGCCACGCGAAGGGTTTCATCCATCGGGCTCATTCAGGCACTCCCCAGCAGGACGGAGGCATTGCTGCCGCCAAAAGCGAAGGAATTGCTCAAAACGTAGTGCGGCGCGCGGCCCAGGCTTTCGCCGGGGGCCACCAGGCGCAGCGGCGCCAGGGCGGGGTCGGCCTCACCGTCCCACCAGTGCGGCGGCAACAGGCCTTGCGGGTTGTCCACCAGCGTCAGCCAGCTGAAGGCAGCCTCGACCGCGCCCGCGGCGGCCAGGGTGTGGCCGGTCAGCGGCTTGGTGGAGCTGACCGGCACGGCCGTGCCCAGCACCTCGGCCACGGCCAGGCTTTCCATGACGTCGTTGTGCGGCGTTGCGGTGCCGTGCAGGTTGAGGTAATCGACTGCGGCGGCCGCCACACCGGCGCGCTGCAGCGCCGCCTGCATGGCGCGCATCGCGCCGCGGCCAGTTGGGTCGGGCGCCGACATGTGGTGGGCGTCCGAGCTTTCGCCCCAGCCCGCCAGGCGCACAGGCGCTTCTTCGCGCGTCATCAGGAACAGCGCCGCGCCTTCGCCCAGGTTGATGCCGCGCCGGTTCAGCGACATCGGGTTGCAGCGCTCGGCCGACACCGATTCGAGCGCCGAGAAGCCGGCGACGGTGAAAGCGCCCAGTGCATCGCAACCCCCGGCCACCACGGCATCGGCCATGCCGGCCTGCAGCAGCCGAGCGCCGCTGGCCAGCGCCTTGGCACCCGATGAGCAGGCGGTGGAGATGACGTGCGCGATGCCTGTGAGGCCCAGTTCGGCGGCCAGGAAGTCGGCGAGGTTGCCGAGTTCCTGCTGCGCGTAGCTAAAGCCCGCGGGCCAGGTGCCGCTGCGCTCATGCAGTGCCCGAGCGGCCTCGCCCTCGGGCAGGCCCGAGGTGCTGGTGCCCACCACCACGGCGACCCGGCCGGGGCCAAAGCGGTTGATCGCGGCCTCCACAGCCGGGCGTATGCCGGCAAGGGCCAGCAGGGCGATGGCGTTGTTGCGCACGCGATACTGCGGCGCGGCATGGTCCAGGCTGGGCAGGGCGGCATGGACTTCGCCCAGCGGCAGGCTGCGCCCCGGGGAATAGCGCTCGGTCTGCGTCAGGCCGCCGGGGCCGGCGGTGTTCCACAGCGCTTCGCGCACCTGGGGAATGCCTTGGCCCAGCGCACAGACGACGCCCGGAGGATGGAGGTAAATCATCCTTGGCTCCTCAGTTGGACGTGCCCGAGTGGGCTGCGCTGCGGTGCGCTGGCAAGGCGGGAGGACGACGCGGACACCAGTCCGCTAGGACGAGCAACGCCGCCAGCGTGCCGCAGCGCAGTTCAATCGGGCACGTAGCGCTCTTACTCAAGAGAGGAGCTTGCGCGAGGGTACAAGTATTAGTTTCCATGCAGCCTAACGCGTGGAGGTAAGCGGTCAATTGAGGAGGCAAGGATGAAGTTCRTGGCGAGGAAAAAACCGGCGATGCGCCGCGGGTATGGATCTGCACGGCATAGCCTTGGGTGTGTTGTACCAGCTCGACGTGGTCAGGCCCCAGTTTGTGCACCGAAACCACCGCGCGGCCCTGGTAGCTCAGCTCGCGCGCCTGGCCCGACTCGGCCAGCTGCCAGCCCGGCGCCAGGCCTTCGCGTACGGCCGCGGCCGGCCACCAGACCAGCTGCAGGTCGCTGAGCACCTGCTCCGCGCTGACCACCTTGGGCCAACCCGGCGCCAGGCTTTGTTCCAGCTTGCGGCCGTCCCATTCGAGGCGCGCCACGGTCTGGCCCAGCTGCATGAAGGCCATACGCACCGACTGCGCGTCGGCCTCGAGCGCGACCTCCAGCGAGCGCGTCTGCCCCGCGGCCTGCACGTCCAGTTGCTGCACCACCGCCAGTTCGCGTCCCAGCGATGACGGGGCCAGGCGCAGCAGCGGCGTAGCGTCCGGGGGCAGGGACGGTGAAGAGGCGCAAGCCGCCAGCACCAGCGCGGCGGCAAGCACGGCGGCAAGGTGCTTCAGGGCGCGCACAGTTCCTCCAGCACGGCCAGCCGCCGCTTGGACTCGGCGACATAGGGGTTGCCGGTGTCCCAGGCGTAGCCGGCCAGGATGGACGAGATCATGCGGCGTATCTCGGGGCTGGCGTTTTCGTGAAAGATGACTTTCTGGAAGCCGCCGGCATACCAGGATTCGACAAACACCCGGAAGGTGTCCACACCGGCCTTGAGCGGGCGCGCGTACTCGTTTTCCCAGTCGACGTTTTCGCCTGCCGCCTGGCGTTTCAGGCAGGCGGCCGCCAGGCTGGCCGACTTGAAGGCGATGGTCACGCCGCTGGAAAACACCGGGTCGAGGAACTCGCCCGCATTGCCGAGCAGCGCATAGCCCTTGCCCCACAGCGATTTGACGTTGGCCGAGTAGCCTGTGATGCTGCGCGCCGGCGTGTCCCACACCGCGTTGGCAAACAGGGTGCGCAGTCCGGGCGCCTCGCTGACCAGTGCCTGCAGGCGCTCCGTATCGCTGCCGGTGTATTGCGCCAGAAATTCGGTGCGCGCCACCACGCCCTGCGAGCAGCGGCCGTCGGAAAACGGGATGGTCCAGTACCAGACGTCGCAATGCTCGGGATGCACTGTGACCAGGATTTTTTGCCGGTCAAAACCCGCACCGGCCGGCGCGTTGTCCTGCACGTGCGTGAAGATGGCGCCGCGCGTGGGAAAGCCCGAAGGGTATTCCAGGCCCAGCAAGCGGGGCAGCACGCGGCCGAAGCCGCTCGCATCCAGCAGGAAGTTGGCGCTCACGCTGTAAGTGCGCCCGTCCGCATCGCGCACCTGGACGCTGGGCCGCTCACCGGCCACGTCCACCGCCAGCACTTCGTGGCGAAAACGGACTTCGGCGCCCATGCGCGCGGCCTCTTTGGCAAGGACCTCGTCAAAGCGGGCGCGCTGCACCTGGTAGGTGGTGCCCCAGCCTTGCGAAAATTTGTCGCGAAAGTCGAATTCCGTGTGCCGGTCGCCGCAGGTGAAGGCCGCGCCATTCTTGTACTGGAAGCCGGCCTCGACGACGGCGCGCAGCATGCCGGCCGCCTCGATGTATTCCATGCTTTGCGGGAGCAGGCTTTCGCCGATGGAAAAGCGCGGAAACTGCTCCCGCTCAAGGATCAACACCTGGCGCCCCTGCTGGCGCAGCAAACCCGCGGCCACGGCGCCCGCCGGGCCGGCCCCGATGATCAGGATGTCTGTGTGTTCTTGTTGTTCTTGGGTCATGCCTGCCTTGGGTTGGGGTTATGGGACTTGTGCAGTCGGAAAAGGGGCGCAAGCACGCACACCAGCGTCAGCCCTGTCAGCAGGGTCAGCCCGAAGGTATGCAGGGCCGGCGTCGCGGACAAGGCCAGCAGGCCGAAGGACAGGCCGGTGCTGATGGCGCCCAGCAGCACGGCCAGCCAGGCGTGGCCCTGCTCCTCGCCCCGGTGCTCGAGCAGGAAAATACCGTAATCGACGCCCATGCCCAGTAACAGCATCAGCGCCAGCAGGCTGAACAGCTGGAAGGGCTCGCCCAGCCAGCCCAGCACAGCCAGGCAGCCCAGCGACGCCAGCGCGGTCGGCAGCCAGGCCCGCCAGGCGGCACGCCCGAAGCGCAGCGCCATGGCGAACCATACCACTGCATGCCCGGCCACCAGCAGCCAGCCCATGGTGACGCGAAAGCGCCCCAGCAATCCCGACATGTCGCTGGCACGGTCCACCCAGTGCACGCCCTCGACCTGCTCGCCGAGCGCGTGCAGGGCTTCGGCCTGGGCGCGGTTGGCCAGGCCGCGTATCAGCACGGCGCTGGCATAGCCGCCGTCGACCTGCCCCAGCCATTGGGCGCGTGTGGCGGTGGAGGCGGGGCTGGCGAGCCAGGCTTCGAGCGCCAGCGGCGCGGGGTCGAAGGCGGGGCGCTGCAGGTCTTCGCCCAGCGCCTGGCTGACTTTGGCCAGCACCTGCTGCTCGGCGGGGGCCGTGAGCCGGCGGTTTTCCGTCTGGCGCGCGGCGGACGGCACCCAGTCGGAGACGGCGCTGAGCGCGGGCGCGCCGGTTCCGGCCATGGCGGCCGCATCCAGCCGCAGCTTGTCTTTGAGCATTTCTTCGCGCTGCAGCACGGCCTCGGGTGTGGGGCCTTGCACCACAAAAAACTGCGCCGGGCTGGGAATCTGCAGCAGGCGGCTGACTTCGATCTGGTCCTTGATCAGTTCCGGCGGCGAGGACTGCAGCTGGCGCAGGTCGTCATTGGCATGCAGGCGCGAAACGCCCCAGGCGCACAGCAAGGTGAAGACTGCCAGCAGCGTCCACAGCCTGCGTCCGCCCAGCGTGGGCCAGTGCGCCAGGCTGGCGGCCACCCTCTCGGCCATGCGGCTGCCGCGCAGCGTGCCGCGGTCCAGTGCCGGAAACCAGCACACGGCGGTGAGAAAGGCCGCGACCAGGCCCACGGCCGAAAACACCGCCATCTGCCGCAGGCCCGGAAAGGGCACCACGGCCAGCACCAGGTAGCCCAGCACGCTGGTCAGCAGTGCCAGCGCCAGCCCGGGCAGCAGGTGTTTCATCAGCGGCCAGCGCGCGGTGGCGGGCGATGCCAGCCGCGAGGTGAAGTAATGAATGCCGAAGTCCTCGGCCACGCCGACCAGGCTGGCGCCGAACACCAGCGTCAGCAAATGGACCTGCCCGAACACCCACACCGTGACGGACAGCGCCGCCGCGCAGCCGACGAGCAAGGACACCGCGATCAGCGCCACCGGCCGCAGCGCCCGAAAGGCCCACCACACCAGCGCGATGACGGCCGCCAGCGAACCCCAGCCTWTGGTGTTCATCTCGCGGTTGCCCTGGACGGCGCCGGCTTCGGCATGCAGCGGCACGCCGGCGCGCAGCACGGTGACGGGACCGGCCGCGGCGGCTGCCGCAGCGGCCGAGTCGAGCGCATCGCCCCAGCGGCGATCGCCGTCAAAGCGAAAGGCCGAGCCCTCGGTTTCATACAGCAGCACCGCCCAGTCGCGTTGGCCGGCCGGGTCGGCCACCCACAGCAGGCCGTCGCGGGGCCTGGCGGCCGTCAGCCCGCCGCGCTGCGACCACCAGGCGCTCCACAAGCCCAACGGGTCGGCCAGCCAGGCTGTTGGCTGGCCGGTGTTCAGGCCGTGCAGCCGCTCCAGCGCCTGCGCAGCCAGTGCTTGCGTGTCTGCGTTGCGCAGTTCCGTGCGCTGGGCATCGGTGAGCAGCGCATCGCGCCAGGGCCGGTAAAAATCCAGGGCCTGCGTCGCCGCGCCGCCGTCGCCCGCGCGGCGCAGGCCCGCATGGGCGGCGGCCAGCGTTGCGTCAAAGCGCGCGGCCGCATCCCGCGGCCGCATCC